>NZ_PUED01000006.1 GCF_003024925.1 Paramuribaculum intestinale | reverse complement strand
TTCTGCCAGCACGGCGCACAGACCGACATACTGGCAGACGCACATCCACATATAGGCACCGACCGTCTGCCGGAAGTAATCAAGGCCATGCGCCACACCATCGAACGCTGCGGCGGAGAGGTGAGGTTTTCCACCCGTGCCGAACAGATCATCACCGATGAATCGGGACATGCCACAGGAGTCTCGACCGGCCGCGGCGACATCCGCGGCAAGGTGATACTGGCCACCGGCCACTCGGCGCGCGACGTCTACCGCACTCTGCGCGCTTCGGGGATAGGCATGGAGGCGAAAGGGATAGCCATAGGAGTCCGCCTCGAACATCCGCAGGCTCTGATTGACCGCATACGCTACCACAGCAAGGAGGGTCGTGGCAAATATCTTCCGGCGGCAGAATATACGATGCTGACCAGGGTGGAGAACCGCGGCGTTTACTCGTTCTGCATGTGTCCTGGCGGATTCATCATACCCGCTTCGAGCGAACCCGGGCTACTGGTGGTCAACGGCATGTCGCCCTCCAACCGCGGCACACGCTGGGCCAACTCCGGCATGGTAGTGGAGCTGCTCCCTGAGGATGTGGCCACACCCGAAGGTGAAGATGAGACATTGCGCATGATGCTATATCAGGAGGAGATCGAGCGACGCTTTTTCAATGCTGGCGACGGCACACAGAAAGCTCCCGCACAGCGCATGACCGACTTCGTCGCCGGCCGTGACTCCGACACTCTTCCGCCATCGTCGTATGCCCCCGGACTTTATCCAGCGAGAGTGGACAAGCTTCTGCCCGACTGCATCTCGCGCCGGCTGCGAAAGGGTTTTGAAGAGATGGGACGCAAAAACCGCGGATTCCTGACTCAGGAAGCCACCGTGATCGGCGACGAAACGCGCACATCGGCTCCCGTAAGACTCGTGCGCGACCCTTCCACACTGCAGTCGCTGACCACTCCAGGACTGTTTCCTTGCGGCGAAGGAGCCGGATATGCCGGCGGAATCGTGTCGGCTGCAATCGACGGCGAGCGCTGCGCCGAGGCTCTCGCCGCATCACTACAATCTAACTGACACTCTATGCCGGCAAACTCATTAGAGAGAACAGTGTTTAACTTAAGACGGATCTATCCTGACTGAACTCCAAACAAGTAAAACAAATGTTTACCGCATCCGAAAAAAGAAAAGAGAATATAGCCGAATATCTGCTGTATATGTGGCAGATAGAGGACATCATACGCGCCAACGATCTCGACATAGACCGCATAAAGGCCAACGTGATAGACCGCTACACAGGCCTGTCGGACGAGCAGCGCCTACAGATGACCGAATGGTATGAGAGCCTGATCGACATGATGCGCCGCGAGGGTGTGGCAAAAAGCGGGCATCTGCAACTCAACCGCAACGTGATAGTGCAGCTCGTGGATCTGCATATGGCACTGCTCAAAGATCCACGCTTTGCCGAATATACCGCCGAATTTTACCGCACGCTACCCTACATAGTGGAACTTCGCGCCAAAAGCGGCGACGAACGGCCCGGAGAGATTGAAACCTGCTTCAACGCACTCTACGGAATGCTTATGTTACGGCTACAGCACAAAGAGATCACCGATGCCACACGCCAGGCCATCACGCAGATATCAAAATTCATCGCCCTGCTGGCCCACAACTTCAAGCTCGACGAAAACGATGAATTATTCCAGCAAGAACAACAATAACCAATATCACTGATATGAAACTACCATTCATGACCCTTGCAGCCGGAGCATTCCTGGCAGTATCGTGCGCCAATGCGGCCACAGCGACCGACAACTACACTGTCACTCTCCCGCTTTCGGAGGATGAGGATGGCCTGACAGCCTACATCATCGACTTCGACACAAGTGCCAAACTTGACTCGACGGTGGTTGATGGCGGAAAAGCCATCTTCAAAGGCACTGTGACCACTCCGGTGTTTGCCCGGGTGATCCTCGACGGCAACCGTGCCGGACAGTTTGTGCTCGAAGAGGGCGACATAGCCTTAAATCCGGCCAACCGCATGGCCACAGGCTCACCGACCAACGACGCCCTCGTCAACCTCATGTCGGAGCAGCAAAAGCACGTGGCCGAATACCGTCAGCTCGGCGACACCCCCGAGGATAAAGCAAAAAAGAAAGAAATACAGCAGAGCAATAACGATCTGTTTGAAAACGCTCTCAAGGCCAATGCCGGCAATCCGCTCGGTTACTACCTCTTCCTTCAGCAGTGCTACGGATATGATCTGCCCACATTCGACGCCAAACTCAAGGAATATCCGCAGTTTGCCGATTCGAAACGCGTGCAGACACTCCGTCAGGGTCTTATAAACAAAGAGGAGACATCAGTAGGCCACAAATTCAAGGATTTCGAGATCACCTACGACGGCAAGACCTCACGTCTGAGCGACTATGTGGGTCGCGGCAAATACACGCTTGTCGACTTCTGGGCGAGCTGGTGCGGTCCATGTATCCGCGAGACCAGAGTCATCAAGGAACTCTACGAAGAGTATGGCCCAAAAGGCCTTGACGTGCTTGGCGTAGCCGTATGGGACGAACCTGCCAACACACTCCGCGCCATAGAGCAGCATGAACTGCCCTGGCCGCAGATCCTCAATGGCCAGAATATTCCGACCGATCTCTACGGTATCGCCGGAATACCATGCATCATACTTTTTGATCCGGAGGGCAATATCATAAGCCGCGACAAGCAGGACGACGAACTCCGCGCCGATGTGGCCGCAGCCATGTCGAAAGCATCTGTAAAGTAATCGCCCGGAGTATATTCCCGACTGAAAAAGCATTCAAAGACTGCGCCGTAATGAATCATGCATTACGGCGCAGGTTTTTTATCGCAGCTTTTATAAAAACATTTGTGAAATACGGCGGTATCAGACGAACTATTACAGCAAAAAATTCGTAACTTTGCATCCCGTTATGAAATACGGATTTGACAACGACAAGTATCTCAAGATACAGAGCGAGCACATAAAGGAACGCATCGCTCAGTTTGGCAACAAACTATATCTGGAACTGGGAGGCAAACTGTTTGACGACTATCACGCGAGCCGCGTATTGCCAGGATTCCAGCCCGACAGCAAACTCCGGATGCTCAGCCAACTCAACGATCACGCGGAAATAGTGATCGTGATCAGCGCCATTGACATTGAGAAAAACAAGGTACGCACGGATCTTGGCATAACATACGACATGGATGTGCTGAGACTTCGCGACGAATTCCAGAAACGCGGATTTATGGTAAGTTCGGTGGTCATCACCCACTACAACGGGCAGAAAAGCGCCGACGCCTTCCGTCAGCGCCTTGAACGTCTCGGCATCACCACCTACTACCACTACACGATCGACGGCTATCCGACCAACGTGGATCTGATAGCCTCCGAAGAGGGCTTTGGCAAAAACGATTATGTCAAGACCACACGACCGCTTGTTATAGTAACGGCTCCCGGCCCCGGCAGCGGCAAGATGGCCGTATGTCTCAGCCAGCTGTACAACGAACACAAGCGCGGCATAGAGGCCGGCTATGCCAAGTTTGAAACGTTCCCAGTGTGGAGTCTGCCACTGAAACATCCGGTCAACATAGCCTATGAGGCTGCCACAGCCGACCTCAACGATGTGAACATGATAGACCCGTTTCATCTCGAGGCGTACGGCAAGACCGCAATCAACTACAACCGCGACATAGAGATCTTCCCGGTGCTCGACTCCATATTCGAAGGGATCTACGGCCACAACCCATACAAGTCACCCACCGACATGGGAGTAAATATGGTAGGCTTCTGCATCAATGACGACGAGATATGCTGCCAGGCTTCCAAAAACGAGATAGTCAGACGCTACTTCACCGCCCTCAACCGTCTGGCACAAGGTGACTGCTGCGACTCTGAGGTGGACAAGATAGCACTGCTTTTCAAACAGGCCAATATCGACACCAAGTTCCGCCGCACCATAGCCGCTGCCAGAGAACGCGCCGAACAGACCGGCGTGGCCTGCTCGGCTATAGAACTGCAGGACGGCACCATAATCACCGGCGGATCAAGCGCGCTTCTCGGTCCGAGTGCCGCCGTGATACTCAACGCCATCAAGCATCTTGCCGGCATAGACCATTCGGTGAAGCTGATACCACAGGATATGATCGAGCCTATACAGCACACCAAGACAACGTATCTGCAGGGACATAACCCGAGACTGCACACCGATGAGGTGCTGGTGGCTCTTTCGGTATTGAGCACACACGACGAGAACTGCCGTCGCGCACTTGAGAAACTGCCAGAGCTCAACGGATGTGAAGCCCACTGCACTGTGATGCTTGGCGAAGTAGACCATAAGATATTCAAGAAACTGAAGGTGGGGTTGACTTGCGATCCCGCAAAAAAAAGACCCTCGTCAATATGATCTGACCGAGGCAGGAAATACTGCAGCTGTCGTATAAACGGATACGTGAATATCAATTCATAAAAACCGGCCGAGCGACATCCCGATATTACTGAACCGCGCTCCATGGATATTTGTTTTATCCGTGGAGCGCGCTCCGTATCTGTCAACAAATTTCAGCAGATGTTAATAATCAACAAAACCTTCTGTGAACACTTGCACAGGTGATGTATTTGATATAACTTTGTATTCAGTACAATATGCCATTAGGATTCAATGATTAAAACAGACCGTAACAGACTCCACTATAGACTGAGCGAAGCGGACATACGTCCGTCGATGCAGCGGCTTGCCATTTTAGAATACATCAATTCGTGCTACTGCCATCCGACAGCCGACGAAGTGTATTCCGAACTGGTCAAAGAGCATCCGACACTGTCGCGCACCACAGTGTTCAGCAGCCTGAAACTGTTGTCGGAAAAAGGCCTTGTCAACAACATAGACATATCGTCGGACTCCACACGCTATGACGCCGCCGACCGTCAGCCCCATGGCCACTTCATGTGCAAGGAGTGCCGCCGCATATTCGACATCACGCTCGACATGTCGTCACTTCGGCTTCCCGACGAATATGTATGCAACAATGTAAACGTTTTTTTTAAGGGCATCTGTCCTGAATGTAACCAAAATATCTCAACAACAACAAAATAACACACGATTATGAAAGACTTAAAAGGCACCAAAACCGAACAGAATCTCCAGCAGGCATTTGCCGGCGAATCTATGGCTCGAAACAAGTACACCTATTTCGCATCAAAGGCACGTAAAGACGGCTACGAACAGATCGCCGCCATATTTGAAGAAACAGCCCACAACGAAAAGGAGCACGCCAAGCTCTGGTACAAACTGCTCCACGGAGGCGAAATTTCCGACACCATGGACAACCTCCGCGAAGCTGCCGAAGGAGAGAACTACGAATGGACCGACATGTATTCGCGCATGGCCGAAGAGGCCGAGGCCGAGGGATTTCCCGAAATAGCCTTCCGCTTCCGTGCCGTAGCCGAGATAGAGAAACATCACGAGGAACGTTACCGTCGCCTGCTCAAAAACATTGAGGAGGGACTGGTATTCTCCCGCGACGGTGACATGGTGTGGATATGCCGCAACTGCGGACATATCGTAGTAGGCAAAAAAGCTCCCGAGGTATGTCCTGTGTGCCTGCACTCGCGCTGCTTCTTCGAGCTTGAGGCACAGAACTATTAAACGACACACAAATCATGAACCTTACTCCTCTTCAAAAGATCACCTACGGGCTGTATGTGGTCGGATGCTACTCCGACGACAGGCCCGTAGGGTGTATCATCAACACCTGTTTTCAGGTGACAAGCGAAAATCCGGTTCTGGCGATATCGCTCAACAAAAACAACTTCACCCTTGATGCCATACGGCGCAACCCACGCTTCAGCCTTTCAATCCTGGCCGAAGATACAGATCCGTCGATCATCGGCAAATTCGGTTTTTGCTCGAGCCGCGACAACGACAAATATTCCGGCTACGGATATAAGGATCTTGACGGCGCGCCGGCCGTAAATGGCAAATTCTGCGGGCGGCTCATTCTTGACGCGTTCGACTTTGTCGACTGCGGGACGCACATAATTGTCATAGGACGCCTGAAGGCCACCTATGAAGGTGAGGGACGTCCGATGACATACTCCTACTATCATGAAGTGATCAAGGGCAGTGCTCCGAAAAACGCACCGACCTATCGCGAAGAGCCGGCATCCGAAACGCAACCGGCGGCAAAACGTGTCTATAAATGCGACGTATGCGGATATACTGTAGAGTGCGACGGCGAACTGCCTGCCGACTTTACCTGTCCGATCTGCGGCGTAGACCGCTCACACTTCAAAGAGGTCTAATCCACACACTGTGACTATGAATCTTCCGTCAATGGATAGTAAAAACACACTCTTTAATCAAAAAGCCTTGCGAAACGATGGACGCAAGGCTTTTTGCTTTGTTCTAAAAAATCTGTCAGCGCGGCGAGATGACGAATGGCAGCGGAGCACGCAGCTTCACCGATGCGTCGGACTGCAGTCTGCGTATTTCAGCGGCTGCCTGCGATGCTGTATCGGTAGACATTGTCACGACATAGTACAAAGGCTGCGGCGAAGCCAGCACTGCAGTAGAGGCATATCCTGACGCGATAAGACGCTGACGCATCTGGCGGGCATTGAATATCTGCCTGAACTGACCGACAACGACATTGTAATTACGGATCTGCGAGGATGTCAGTCCCTCTCCGGCCACAGCGCTGACAGGCTGCATGAGCAACTGCAGAGTGTCGCCGTCGATCACTTTAGGATGAGGCTGCGCATAGCGCTCAAGCCGGTGGGATGACGTGCTCACCGTATCGGCATTCTCGTATCTCTGCTTCGCCACCTCGTAGGCCTGGCGATAATTGGCTTCATTTGTCTTACAGCCTGCGAGCAGAGCGCAGGCCGATAATAAGATCATCAGTTTCTTCATAAGTATGCGTTCAAATTTAATCGATTATCAATTGTCTCCACCATAGTGACGGCCAAGAGTGATCACATCAAGATCACGTATGTCGCCGGCATCGAGAATCAGCCTCACAAGCGTGCGTTCTCTCTGCCAGCCCTGCTCGCCTGCCGCTCCCGGATTGACATGAAGCAGTCCCAGCTCCGGATCGGGCATGACCTTAAGGATATGGGAATGGCCGCAGACCATAAGCCGGATACCGTCGGCCGCGAGCAACTTTTTCATACCAGGACGATATCGACCCGGGTATCCGCCGATATGAGTCAGCAACACCTTCACTCCCTCCACTTCAAATTCGAGGAGTTCGGGGCACTCCCGACGCACTTCGCCTGAATCGATATTGCCACTGACGGCTCTCACCACAGGCGCACACTCACGCAGCCGCTGCAGCAGACCGATATCGCCAATATCACCCGCATGCCACACTTCGTCGCATCCGTCGAAATGCGCGGCATAGCGCGGATCCCATTTAGAATGAGTATCGCTCAGTATTCCGATCCGTTTCATTGCTGTAATAATTCATCTGTCAGCCTTATAACCCTTACATTGTCGACAAGCACCAGATCTGCCGCCGACGACCCTCCGAGATTGTCAACAACCGACAGAACTATATCGTTCGATCCCTTACGTAGCCGAGCCCTTACGCTCGACGAGTATCCGGTGGATAACCACCAGCCCCCGCCACGCGGCGGCATCACTACCATGCCGACATCCTCACCGTTGACCGTCACTCGGCGCAACGCCGTGGCCGACGGCAATCCTGCCGATCCGTTACCGTTGGCATAACAAATATCTATAAGGCAATCCACCTCGTCGGACTCTGTCGCCGTAACCTTAATATCGGCCAATCCCCCACGACCCGACTCCACATAGCGGCGTGATGTGCGCCGGTCGCGCACGAGATCCGTGCCAGAACGATTGCACTCCTCGACCTCATACCGGCTCACAGCCCCACGCGGCACACAGAATCTCGGCATAGAACAGAAGCCCGACAATCCGTCGTCAGCCACACCTACCACTGCCGCCACCGACGTCGAAACCAGTCCGGATACTGACACCTCAGGCGATGTCAGTCTGACATCCCGAAGTCCGTTGACAACCATATAATAATCAAGCGAAACGGAATAATCGGCTATACGTCCCGACGACATCGACCGCCATACCACCTCCGGCGTCGGCGGGCACCATTGCAGCCCGACATCCTTGACGCCTACCTCGGTCATCGTATTATTGGCCATTAGTATCTCGACCTTGTGATACCCGCTTAGAGAGTCAGCGATATTGTAAGTCACAGAGGGCACCCCGTCAATCTCAAAACGTGCGACACGATTGCCAAAGCCCTTTATCGCCACATCGACCACCGCATCACCATAGCGCAACCCATTCAGTGAGAGACCACCCCCAAGACACTGCGGCACCGACGGATGAAAACCAATTGTCGCCGGCTGCAAACCGATCCCAAAAACAACACGCATCACCAGCAGGGCGAGCCATGATGAAGCGCCGCTCTCGGGCTCTGACGCATGAAGCCGGCACAGCGAAGCGATGGCTGCCAGCAGAGATTCCTCGCGCGAATCCATGACCGCAGCCATGGCCCAGAGAGTCTGCATCATCGGAGCACCGGTTAAAGCCGCCTCCACCTTCATGCCCGCCATGAGCGGATATAAATCGGGCACCATACCCCGAATGTAACCTGTCCGCGACAACACCGACGACACCATCGGCTCTGACGCCACACCCCATATCATTGCCATCGCCTGACCGATATTGTCAGTCACAGGCGCCTGCATATCCATCAACCTGCCACCATAGAGATAAGCACTGTAACGTCCACGCGACGGATCCCACAGAAGCGAATTGACACGCCTCCTCACATAACTGGCACCTACTGCCGGACACTCTCCGCCGGCATCCGCCACAGCCCTCATACGCTCCAACGCGGCAATTGCCTCTGCAAGAGCCACATTGGCGGTCAGCGACACCGACTCGAAACGCCGCACCGCATCAGCCCAGCGCGGATACGGCAGCTGCTGCTCCCCGCTCCATGCCGGCATACTGCCGCGAAGCAGTCCGAGCGACGAATCCCATCCGACCTCAAGCGAACGCGCGATAATATCCTGCGCGACACCGTAAGCCTCGCGTAGCCAAACCGTATCGGATGTGGCACAGAACGCGCTCCATGCCGCCGGTATCCAGAGCAAAGCTCCCTCAGAGATAGGCCACCCGCCAAAATCAGTCTGACAGGCCTGCCGACGCAACATCGCCACAGCACCATCAGGATCGAGCAAACTTCCTCCGACAGCCACAGCCATGTCAGCCTCCAATCCCCCGCAGGACGAATCACTGGCAAGCATCATGCCGAACCGGCTGATACCATCGGCAAAAACAGCATCGATCAACGGCGAAGGCGAAGCAAGAGGCGAGGCTGCGGCCAGTGAATCATCGGGCATCCAGACACTACCGTCGGCCTTAGTGATTCCGGTCAGGCTCACCAGACAACCATCGCTCTCATAGACCGCACTGATATGCTCATGGCGATCGGTGCAGGCACCGACCGCCATGGCAGCCGCAAGCGGCAAAAGATGACGCAAGCCGATCATAGGCCTCAGAGCCCTACGGCTTTCATGATTTTAACCGGAATGTCGACATTGTCCTGCGCCGGCGCGAACAACTGCAGTCCCTCGCCCTCGGCAAACACCGGAACAACAGCCCCCGAGTGGTCGCCGGTAGTCCATCCCACGCCGGTCAGAGCGCTCATCAGATCATACACCTTATCAGTAAAACGGTCGAAGCTGCTGTAGAGGGTCGACTTCTTATCGCCACCCATGTGAGACAGCGTGGTCTCATACAGAGCCTTCAGAGCTTCCTCGTCGGCTTCATCCACAGCCACCGCGCCGAACAATCCCACACGGCGGGCAAGCTCACCCTTCATATCCTCCCATGCCGGAGCGTTGCCCGACTTGATGACCGAAGATGTCCATTCGGCGAACGCATCCTTCGACATACGCTGATGAGCCAGAAGATCAAGCCTCTGATTATAGTGATGACGCAGCGAGGCCATACCCATTCCACCGGTTTCATGATCGGCGGTGACGACTATCAGCGCCTCACCCGGATGGCTGGCCGCGAACTGCCTCACCAATCCTATCGACCGGTCGAAATCCAGAGTCTGCATCACCACCGTAGCCGCATCATTGGAGTGAGCCGCATGGTCGATAGTGCCACCCTCCACCATCATGAAGAAACCGTCGGGACTTACCCGCATGAGATGCTTCAGACAACTCTCGGTGAGATCCGCCAGCGTCAGCACTCCGGCGATAGAATCGATAGTATAACCGACATTGTTTTTCTTCACTGAATCGGTGTTGAGCATCATCACTCTGCGCGACGTCGACTTTGCGGCCGCCTCACGGCCACGAACCACATCGACCCCTGCATCGGCCAACCGTGCCATCAGATCAGTGTTTTTAGCGCCGCGCAGATTGGCTCCCCCGATAAACTCATAGCCAGAGCGCGCCGCATCGCAGCCTATCTCATAGTACATGCTGCGACGTGGCACATGGGCATAGAACGCCCCCGGCGTCGCATCGTCGGGCGCAACCGTAGTCACCAGTCCGACACCGAACCCGTTGTCGTGAAACCGTGCGGCTATCGACTGCACCGCTACAGTATCGGCATCCATACCGAGCATTCCGTTGCGCGTCTTGTGCCCACAAGCCAACGCCGTACCGGCAGCCGCCGAATCGGTGACCGGCGACGACGCCGAATAGGTCTGCGACATCGAAGCCACAGGCATCTGCAGCATCTGCAGCATAGCCCCATCGCCATCCACAGCATTAAGGAAACCCTGGGCTGCCGAAACAGCCCCCATGCCCATACCGTCGCCGATCATATAGAACACATATTTCGGATTTCCGGCAAAAACTGTCAACGACGCAGCAAACGACGCAGCAAGAAAAACGTTACGCAACTTCATATAAACAACTGTTCAATTAATAAAACCGGCAAGCAATCCCGCATATCACTGTTTCACGTCGAAACCGTTCTCGCGCAAAGCCTTTTTGATATCGGCGATATGCTGCAGATTGCGGGTTTCCATCTCCACACGGAGAGTACAGCCATTGATCTGGGTATGGCTTGAATTGCGCTCATGCTGCACGGAGAGGATATTGGCTCCATGATCGCCGATGATGCTGCACACCTTCGACAGCTGTCCCGGCTTATCCGAGAGGTCGATCGCGATGGTAGCGTCTCGGCCGCTCTTGACAAGTCCGCGTGTGATCACACGGTTGAGCGAAGTCACATCGATATTTCCGCCACTCACCAGACACACCACCTTCTTGCCCTTGACAGGCACCTTATCGAACATAGCAGCCGCCACCGACACCGCACCAGCGCCCTCGGCCACGAGCTTCTGCTCCTCGATAAGCTTGAGAATAGCTGCAGCGATCTCGTCGTCGCTCACGGTCACGATCTCGTCGACATACTTGCGGCACATCTCGAACGTATTGATTCCAGGCTCCTTGACCGCGATACCATCGGCTATCGTAGAAACGCTGTCGAGATGCAGACGCTCATTGCGCTTGAGCGAATCGGCCATCGAGGGAGCGCCCTCAGCCTGCACACCATAGACTTTCACCTCAGGCTTGAGAGTCTTCAGCGCGAACGCCACACCGGAGATAAGACCACCGCCACCCACAGGCACGATCACAGCCTCCACATCGGGCATCTCCTCGAGGATCTCAAGACCGATAGTGCCCTGTCCGGCGATCACGAGCGGATCATCGAACGGATGTATCAGCGTATATCCATGCTCCTTCTGCAGTTCCAGCGCCTTAGCATAGGCATCGTCGTAGACACCAGGCACCATCACCACTTCCGCTCCCAACCGCTTTGTCGCCTCCACTTTGGAGATCGGCGCACCCGCCGGCAGACAGATGATGCTCTTGATACCGTTGGCCGTAGCCGACAGCGCCACACCCTGCGCATGATTGCCCGCCGAGCAGGCTATCACACCCTTCTGAGCCTCTTCGGGTGTAAGCTGCGAGATCTTATAGTAAGCGCCACGGAGTTTGAATGCTCCGGTATGCTGAAGATTTTCAGGCTTGAGATACACCTGTGCGTCGGGATTTATCTTTGTAACACCTATAAGACGCGGATGACGCGCCACATCTTTAAGCACCTCTGCGGCATTGAACACCTGTGCTATGTCTAATTCTTCCATGATTGGTAATAGTTGTTTTTTTTGACTATCGCAAAGTTAGTAAATACATTTTTTTTGTGAAATATTTTTTGCGAATTAAAAATTATGCATACCTTTGCAGTGTACTATTTCACTATTACACTAATGCTCGAAATAAAAGACATCACATTCAGCTACGGCCGCCACCGGCCGCCCGTGCTCAACGACTTCTCGGCAAACATCCGCGACGGAGGCATCTACGGCCTGCTCGGCCGCAACGGCGCCGGAAAGTCGACCCTCCTCTACCTCGCCGCCGGCCTGCTCACCCCGCAGAGCGGACACGTGTATTACAACGGCACGGACACGCGCTTCCGCCGCCCCTCGACCCTGTCGGACATATTCATCGTGCCCGAAGAATTCTCGCTACCGAACATCAGACTCAGGGAGTTTCTGCGGCTCAACTCACGGTTTTATCCCAACTTCAGCCTTGACGACATGCGCCGCCACCTCGACACATTCGAACTGGAGTCGGATCTGCACCTCGGATCCCTGTCGATGGGCCAGAAGAAAAAAGCCTTCATGTGCTTCGCTCTCGCGTGCAACACCTCCCTGCTGCTGCTTGACGAACCCACCAACGGCCTTGACATACCGGGCAAAAGCCGATTCCGCAAATTTATCGTATCGTCGATGACCGACGACCGCACAATTCTGATCTCCACCCATCAGGTGCGCGACATAGACCGCATACTCGACCATGTGGTCATCACCGAACGCAGCCGGGTGCTGCTCGACCGCAGCACAGCCGAAATAACCGAACGCCTGCGGTTTGTCAACTCCGACTCCCCCGCCCTGATGCAGCAGGCACTGTTTGCCCAGCCGGCCGTGGGAGGCAGCGCTCTAATCCTGCCCAACGACAACCCCGATCATCCGACCGAACTCAACCTCGAGAGCCTTTTTGAGTATGCTCTTAACAATCCAGAAAGTCTAACCAGCAGATTCACACAGCAATGACAAACACCGACCGATTCAGCGCGGCAAGAACACTCAGCCTTACCGCCCTCTACATATCCGAAAACCGGCGCAAACTACTGCTCCGCACCGCCTTGTTAGTCGGAGTGATGATATGCATAGCCATAATAAACATCCCCTACAGCTACAATTGGGAAGAATGGCCTCAGAGAGAAGATATCAAACTCGGCGACATGACTGCGTTATATTACTTCGGAGGGTTGATACTGTCATGCCTGGGCTCATCACTGATGATGGAGGACATCAGAAGCAAAGAGGGCCGCATCAGACTGCTTATGCGCCCCACGCCAATAACCGAAACATTTCTATCGCGCTGGCTCATATACGTTATAGCCTTCCCGGTGATATTTCTACTATCTGTAGCACTCGCCGACGCAATCAGGGTAGGAATCGCAGCCATAACACTGCCCGACTATTATGCCGAATTCATTTTCAGGCCGATATTTATCGACAATGAAAACACGCGTTCAGTACTCGGCCCACCGCACTACCGCACCACATTCGTCGCATCCTTCATATACATCTACTTCTTCATCCAGTCGCTGTTTGTGCTCGGAAGCACGATATGGACCCGGAGCTCGTTTCTAAAAACATTTATTGTATTCGGGGCGCTGACAGCCATATATATGATATGCGCCATGATGACCGGAGAATATCTCATGTACGGAAAAATATGGCCCGAACATCTATGGATCAAGGATCATTTCAAAGAGATCATGTTCGCGATGGCGACAGCAGCTATCCTGTTCAACTGGACGCTGGGATGCATCAGACTTCATGAACTTGACGTGACCACCACCAAGCGATAGACGCGAAAGACCCAGATTGTCAACCCAATCAAAACCGACATGCAGTTTGACACCAACAAAGCGATATACCTGCAGATAGCCGACCACATTATGGACCGCATAATGGACGGCACCTTCAGCGCCGACCAGAGAGTGCCGTCAGTAAGAGAACTTGCCGCCGAAATGGAAGTGAACCCCAACACGACAGTCAGATCATACGAATGGCTTGAGCAACGTGGCATAATATTCAACCGTCGCGGCTGCGGATACTTTGTCGCCGCCAACGGCCACGAAATCGTCAGCGGAATGCGACGCGCCGAATTCTACGCCGATGAACTTCCACGGTTTTTCGAACGTATCCGCGCACTCGGCTGGACCACAATGGAACTCGCATCAGAATATGAAAATTTCTTAAAGCAATGAAAAAGACCACCATAATAATGATCGCCACCGCCATAGGCGGATTCATACTCACGCTCAGCGTGATTGCGATCACAACATCATACGGCATCAGAGCAGACATGTCGCCGATCGTCATCTCAAACGAATCCACAGAGAGCGTAGCCATAACCATGGCCGACAACATAGAAGTGACGCAACCCGAAGACCGGTATCTGGGCATTTCCCTATCCGCAGGCATCGAGATCATCGTAGCCGACACCACCGGCTCGCCCCGGGTGGAATATCCGTCGGGACTGGCTCCGTATATAACTGTCAGCGAACGCAACGGCAAACTCAATCTGCTCATAAGCCGACACGACGGCGACAGCTCCACCGGAAGAGGCTACTACCGACATATCGAGTGCTCCTATCCGATCCGCATCATCACACCGGCAGCTCCGGCAAAGATCAGAAGTACGCTCAGAGAGGTGCCTGTAGTCCTGAAAGACGCATCGACCGACAGCATCCATATGCAGATCAGAGGAACGACGCATTTCTACGACTGCCGCCTCGGCCTTGCGACAGTTAATCCGGACGACCTCGGCCAGTATCCATATATCAAGATCCAAAACACGTCGATATCCACCATTGCCTTAGGAGAGCGCACACTCCGACTGAGTATTAAGGCCGACTCACTTTCGACTGTCGAAGCCATCGACTGGCACAGCACACTGGATGCCGATGCAAGCTGCAGTCTGGAGACAGGCAGTCTGCGCATAGCCCGGATCTCATTCAGCAGCGTCAACGACAGTACGGACTTCGCGCTTCATACATCCGGAGCGTTCACACTCAACACCATAAGCAAGTAACTTTCAAAAAAACAATTCAACTCCATGAACACAAAAATCATCCTTTCGGCCACAGCCGCGATAGCCATGACATTATGCGCCTGCGGGAGCGATCAATCAGACAGACCGCTGACAGTAATCGACATCGAATCGCTGGTCGACGCTGCAGACACCGGCGAAGGACGGCTGGAGATGCTCATCCACCCCGAAGTAACCGACTCCACGATGCTCGGCATCAGCAATATAGCCGGAACGGTCGGCAACCGGCTGTTCGTATCGGACAAAGGTCAGCTTATCACCTTCGACACAAAGAGCGGCCGTTGCCTCGGCGCTTTCAACCGCCGCGGAGGCGGCCCCGGCGAATACCACAGCGCCATACAACCCTATCCAAGCGTTGACGGCAACGGCTGGGAAGTGTTTGATCTCATCAGCGACAAACTTTTTCGCTATGACCTGCACGGGAATCATCTCGGAACAATCGACACCCTGGGCATAGAACGCGACTTCCCCCTGCCCGGCGGCTACTGGGGCGGACTTACACACGCAAAGGATGGGGAAGAGTTGAGCCTGAAGATATTCGACCGCAACTGGCGCCTTACCGACTCCATACCCAGCGGAGCCTACTACCTCGTAGCCCACATGGGCAACTCGACCGTCGGCATGGGAGCCGACATCATAACCGGAAAAGATATAGCTTTAATCCAGTATAACTTCAACGACACACTCTACAGCATCGTCTCCGGTGAGAAGAACTTCAAACCATACGCCGTGATCGATCCCGGCAAATATGCCATCCCCGACCCGCGCAAATACTCCAATCTCGACGCATGGGAAGCTGACCGCAGAAACACCATCAGAGTGAGATTCATACCCTCGGCCGAACAGATGATGCTCGGATATATGTATGAGAACAAGCTGTATCTCCAGGTCGTAGACCTCACCGACGGCACACTGCTGTTTTCGAGAACTGTCGATCCCGACACCCGCGGCAAAGGCTTCGTGATGGACTATGACGGCAAGGAGGTGCTCACGATGCCGATACCATACAGCGACGGCGACGGCTTTTACTTCCTGATACTTGACGAATCAATGAGCGAGCTGACCGGAGTGGAGGACACCAATCCAGCCATTGTGAAAGTCAGATTCTGAGCCGTAAGCTCACATTGACAATCACATATTTTCCCGGATATTTTCCCAGATAGACTTTTTTAAGGAATAAAACGACAACCAAACATACACTCCAACGGTTATTTTTGTATATTTGCAAAAATATCCGCCACCAACCCCGGCTCAGTGATCCACAGCCGGGGTTGCGGCGTCAGCGGTATAATGACATTCACATTTTCAAACACATAGCACACAGATGTCGACAGTAACAAAAGAAGCGGCCCTTGAATATCACCGTCAGGGCAAACCGGGAAAAATCGAGGTGATCCCCACCAAACCCTACAGCACGCAGCATGATCTCGCTCTGGCCTATTCGCCCGGCGTGGCATATCCGTGCAAAGAGATCGAAGCCAAACCGGCCGACGTGTATGAATACACCAACAAAGGCAATCTCGTGGCAGTGATATCAAACGGTACGGCCGTGCTCGGCCTCGGCGACATAGGTCCGCTTGCCGGCAAGCCAGTAATGGAAGGCAAAGCATTACTCTTCAAAATATTCGCCGGGATAGACTGCTTCGACATAGAGGTGGACGAAAAAGACCCGAAGCGCTTCATCGACATAGTCAAAGCGATCTCTCCCACATTCGGAGGCATCAATCTTGAAGACATCAAGGCACCGGAGTGCTTCGAGATCGAGCAGCGGCTCAAAGAGGAGTGCGACATACCGGTGATGCACGACGACCAGCACGGCACCGCCATTATATCGGCTGCCGGCCTGCTCAACGCGCTCGAGATACAGGGAAAGCGAATAGAGGATGTGCTGCTTGTTGTGAACGGCGCCGGCGCCGCAGCCGTATCATGCACCAAGCTCTACATAGCGCTCGGCGTAAAGAAAGAGAACATCGTGATGTGTGACAGCAAAGGCGTGATCACCACACAGCGCAAGGATCTCAACCCTCAGAAAGCCGAATTTGCCACAGATCGCCCCGTCAGCACCCTTGCCGAAGCGATGAAGGGAGCCGACGTGTTTCTCGGCCTCTCCGTGAAGGATGTGGTCACGACCGAGATGGTACAGTCGATGGCCGAACGCCCGATCGTATTCGCCCTGGCCAACCCTGATCCGGAGATCTCCTTCGACAAAGCCATGGCCTCGCGTCCCGACCTGATCTTCGCCACAGGCCGCAGCGACTATCCCAACCAGATCAACAACGTGCTCGGCTTCCCCTACATATTCCGCGGCGCCCTTGACAGCGGCGCCACCACCATCAATGAAGCAATGAAGCTCGCTGCTGTCAGAGCCATTGCAGCGCTGGCCAAAGAGCCTGTGCCGACAGTGGTCAATGCAGCCTACAACATGACCGACCTGAAATTTGGCCGCGACTACATACTGCCCAAACCGCTCGATCCGCGTCTGCTCACGAGGGTGGCTCCGGCTGTGGCACGAGGCGCCATGGAGAGCGGCGTGGCACGCCGTCCGATAGCCGACTGGGAGGAATACTGCGAGCGCCTGCGCCGCCTGATGGGCTATGACAACAAGATCACCCACCGCCTTTACAACGAAGCCAAACGCCATCCGAAGCGAGTGGTATTCGGCGAGGGCAACACCGACAATATGCTCAAGGCCGCCGTCATGGCCCACAAAGAGGGCGTGCTTATCCCCGTGCTGCTCGGCAACGAAGAGATGATCGAGAAGCGCGCTGCACGCCTCGGGCTTGACCTGACAGACGTGGAGATCGTCAACCTGCGTCACGACCGTGAGGCTGACCGCCGTCAGCGCTACGCCGAACTGTTTGCCGGCAAGCGCCAGCGCGAAGGCATCACCGAAGCCGAAGCCCTCGAAAAGATGTATGACCGCAACTATTTCGGCATGATGATGGTGGAAACCGGCGACGCCGACGCATTCCTTGCCGGCACATATTCCGCCGCCCACTCCGTAGGCAAGATCGCCAAGGAGGTGATCGGCATACGTCCGAGCTACGACCACTTCGCCACACTCCATATAGTCAACACCAAACGCGGCACATTCTTCATTTCCGACACCCAGGTCAACAAAACCGTTGACGAAGACACCCTTGTCGACATAGCCCGCCTGACCCGCAACTCGGTGGAATACTTCTCACACGATCCGGTGATAGCCATGGTGTCGTACAGCAACTTCGGTTCGGGCCGCGAAGAGGAGTGCCTGACGGTGCGCAAAGCGGTGGAGCGGATGCAGACGATGTATCCCGACCTTGCCATTGACGGCGAGATGGGACTCAACTATGCCCTCAACAGCAATCTGCGCGACACCATATTCCCGTTCAACCGTCTGAACGGACAGGAAGTGAACACCCTCATATTCCCGAATCTGAGTGCCGCCACCACCGCTTTCCGCACGATGCTCGAAATGGGACTCGGCGACGCCATAGGCCCGATACAGATGGGCCTCAACAAGCCCGTGCATTTTATCAGCGTCAACGCCGGAGTACGCGACATCATAAACCTCGCCACCATAGCCAGCCTCGACGCCGCAGTGCTCGAACGCAACTCCACCCCCATCGACAAATAAACAGCTGACCTGAGCGACACATCACACAATCATAACACTTCATGCCTGCGGCTTCTCTGTCTGTCATTACTACAGCTACAGAAACCGCAGGCATTTTCGAAAATACCGCCTTGAACAGCAACGGCAATAATCATATACCTGCAGGTTGTATGCTCCGTGGAGCATCCCTACAACTTGCCTAAGGACAACCGAAGGGGAGATGGAACAATGTATTACTTTTTTTTGCACTAAGTAACTCTTAAAAATTAGTTGATATTATTAAATTCATCAGTAACCCGTGCCTGCTGCGGCGCTTTTTGATGTTGTCCGGCGTTTTTTGCTTTCACCCTCAGTTGTGTAGCTCGCTACACGCCCTCGTTTTCAAGTAAAAAACACTCGAACAAATCTCAAAAATCACTCGCAGCTAATTTTTGCGAGTTACTTACGACCATATTCCATCAGCCTTATAATGAATTGTCCATTCGGGCATAACAATACGCTGCAACATATTGATTTTTTGACACAGCGCCATCAGAATCAAGACAAGACCCTGTGTCATCGATTGCGTGACACAGGGTCTTATATCATTAGGAGGTCAACGGAATGACCTGTGGGAACGAGATCACTCGGCTTCGAGGAGCTCTATCATCTTGATGGCGCTGTCGGGGATACGTGTGCCAGGGCCAAAGATAGCCGCCACACCCGCACGATAGAGGAAATCGTAGTCCTGCGCGGGGATCACACCACCGGCAGTGACGAGTATATCCTCACGTCCGAGTTTGCGCAGCTCCTCGATGACCTGCGGCACGAGCGTCTTGTGGCCGGCAGCGAGCGAGCTTACGCCGAGTATGTGCACATCGTTTTCCACCGCCTGACGCGCAGCCTCGGCGGGAGTCTGGAAGAGCGGTCCCATATCGACGTCGAATCCGCAGTCGGCATATCCTGTAGCGACGACTTTGGCTCCGCGGTCGTGGCCGTCCTGACCCATTTTGGCGATCATTATACGCGGCTGGCGTCCTTCGCGTTTGGCGAACTCCTCCACCTTCTTCTGTGCCCTGACGAAGTCGGGGTCGTTGTTGGTTTCGTTGCTGTACACTCCTGAAATGGTTTGTATCTGTGCTTTGTATCGTCCTACTACTTCTTCGCATGCGTCGGAAATCTCGCCGAGCGTAGCGCGCAGTCCGGCAGCCTTCACGGCGAGGTCGAGCAGATTGCCCTTGCGGGTGCGCACGCACTCGGTGATAGCCGCGAGAGCCTCCTTGACCTTGGCCTCATCGCGATGGCTCTTGACTTCGTTGAGCCGTTCGATCTGCTCCTTGCGCACTTCGGTATTGTCGATCTCGAGGATGTCGATCGGATCCTCGTGGTCGAGTCTGTACTTGTTGATACCGACGATGGTCTGGCGACCGGAGTCGATACGCGCCTGTGTGCGCGCAGCGGCTCCCTCGATACGGAGCTTGGGCAGTCCGGTTTCGATAGCCTTGGCCATGCCGCCGAGCTTTTCGATCTCCTGGATGTGCTCCCATGCGCGTTGTGCGATCTCGTTGGTGAGCGCCTCCACGTAGTATGATCCGGCCCAGGGGTCGATCTCCTTTGTCACCATAGTTTCTTCCTGGATATAGATCTGCGTATTACGTGCGATACGCGCCGAGAAGTCGGTGGGAAGAGCGATAGCCTCGTCGAGAGCGTTGGTGTGGAGCGACTGTGTGTGTCCGAGGGCAGCTCCCATAGCCTCGATACAGGTACGTCCGACATTGTTGAACGGATCCTGCTCTGTCAGCGACCATCCGGAGGTCTGTGAATGGGTGCGGAGCGCAAGCGACTTCGGGTTCTTGGGGTTGAACTGCTTGACGATCTTGGCCCAGAGCATACGCGCCGCGCGCATCTTGGCGATCTCCATGAAGAAGTTCATGCCGATAGCCCAGAAGAACGACAGACGCGGGGCGAACGAGTCGATATCCATGCCGGCATTGACGCCCGCGCGCAGATACTCAAGTCCGTCGGCAAGCGTATAGGCCAGCTCGATGTCGCAGGTAGCTCCGGCCTCCTGCATGTGGTAGCCGGAGATGGAGATGGAGTTGAACTTGGGCATGTTCTGCGATGTGTATTCGAATATATCGGCGATAATACGCATCGAGAACTCCGGCGGATAGATATAGGTGTTGCGCACCATGAACTCCTTGAGGATATCGTTCTGTATCGTTCCGGCCATTTCTTCGAGCCTGGCACCCTGTTCGAGTCCGGCATTGATATAGAAAGCGAGTACCGGAAGAACGGCACCGTTCATGGTCATCGACACCGACATCTTGTTGAGGGGTATACCGTCGAAGAGCACCTTCATGTCGTCGAGCGAGCAGATCGACACTCCGGCCTTGCCCACGTCGCCCACCACGCGCGAGTGGTCAGCGTCGTAACCACGGTGTGTGGCAAGGTCAAACGCCACCGAGAGTCCCTTCTGACCTGCTGCGAGGTTGCGGCGGTAGAAAGCGTTGGATTCGGCTGCGGTGGAGAATCCGGCATACTGTCGGATAGTCCAGGGGCGCAGGGGGTACATGGCGCTGTACGGACCTCTGAGGAACGGAGGAAGACCTGACACATAGTTGAGGTGTTCGAGTCCTTCAAGGTCGCTCTTTGTATAGATCGGTTTTACAGGGATAAGTTCGGGCGTGAGCCATTCCTCACCCTTTGCCTCCGCCGGGGCATGAGCCGGAGTGGTGAAGGCATCTTTCGTTATGTCGATATTATTAAAATCGGGTCTCATTGTAAGATGGTATTAAGGATGAGGATTTATCATTTGAGCAGACGCTCGTTGAACGCACGCAGAGTGTCGAGCACATTTGAGCGCACATTGACGAAATTCTCTATGCCGATGGCCTTGAGATCGTCGGTGCAGGCCGGAGCGCCTGCCACAACGAATTCGGCGCGGCCGTCGAGGTAGCGGTAGGCTTCGGGAGCGAGCTCGGCATACTCGTCATCGCTTGAGCAGAGCACGATCACGTCGGCACCCTTGGCAAGAGCTTCGTCGACGCCCTGCTGCACTGTCTCGAATCCGAGATTGTCGATGATCTCGTAGCCGGCACAGCCGAAGAAGTTGGTGGAGAACTGCGCACGTGCGAGACGCATGGCCAGATTGCCGATAGTGAGCATAAACACCTTCGGACGATTGGATGCTGCCTCCGTGGCCAGTCGCAGCGCTTCGAAATCGCTTGCCGCGCGGGCTGTGGGGAGCGCTGCGTCAGCATTGTCATCGTCATGGTTGTGACATCCGCACGAGCATCCGGTGGCTTCTATCTTTGAGGCCGCCATCTCGTTGATATTGGGGTACTGGTTGGTGCCGAGAAGTATCTCCTTACGGCGTGCCACGTCGGTGTGGCGCTTATCGGAAGTGGCGCGGACAGCGCGCTGCACTTCGCCATCGTTGACAGCTGCAAGGAATCCGCCCTTGTCCTCCACTTCGAGGAAGAGCTTCCATGCCTCCTTGGCAATAGCGACCGTCAGAGTCTCGACATAGTATGATCCTCCGGCAGGATCGACCACCTTGTCGAGATGGCTCTCCTCCTTGAGAAGGAACTGCTGATTGCGCGCGATGCGTTCGGAGAAATCATCGGGTGTGCGATAGGGTGCATCGAAGGGAGTCACAGTGATAGAGTCGACTCCTGCGAGAGCGGCCGACATACATTCGGTCTGGCTGCGCAGAAGATTGACGTGTGCGTCGTAGACTGTCTGGTTGAACCGCGATGTCACGGCATGCACCGCCATCTTGCAGGCGTCGGCCGATGCGGGCTTGTAAAGCTCCACGATCTGCGCCCAGAGCATTCGTGCCGCACGGAATTTGGCGATCTCCATGAAATAGTTGCTGGAGATACCCATGTTGAACTTCACACGCGATGCTACCTCATCGACCGAGAGTCCCCGGTCGGTGAGCAGAGTCAGCCATTCGGCGCCCCATGCAAGAGCATAGCCAAGTTCCTGATATATATAGGCTCCGGCATCGCTCAGCATCACGCCGTCGGCACCGAGCAGACGCAGTCCCTTGACATCGGAGGCCACTGAAATCATATCGGCAGCCATTTGGGCGATATCGCCGGGGAACGGCTTGCCGTGCTTGAGAGCCTTCTTGAACGGATTGAAATCGATGCTTCCGCGGAATGTGTCGGCGGCGCCATGGTCCTTGACATACTTCACGATGCTTGCGCACAGCTCCTCGCAGTGGCGCGGGCATGCGGTGAAGTTGATCTCCACCTTGGCGATATCGATATCCTTGAGCAGCGATGCGACAGTAGCGGCGTCGCACTCTTTCATACGGAATCCAAGCGACGTGATGCCCTTGCCGAGCACGTCGAGAGCCTTGGCATTGGCGGCGACAGGATCGGCGGCGTCAATTTCCTGACGGGCCAGCCAGTCGTTGTCGGTGCGTGTGCCACGGACAAACGGATATTCGCCGGGAAGCGAATCGGTTGTGCTGAGGTTTTCTATATCCTCTGCACGGTACATAGGCTGCACATTGAAGCCCTCATTGGTACGCCATACCAGTTTCTTGTCGAAAGGAGCACCTTTCAGGTCGGCTTCCACTTTCTCGCGCCATTCGGCTGTGGTCACCGGCGGAAACTGGTCAAACAATTTTTCTTTTTTTTCTGCCATGATTTGGTATTGGGTATTAAGATTTCTTTAATGTCAGAGCGCCCGGATGCCGAAGCATCCAAGCGCGATGTAGTGACGGTATGATTACTTGAGTCCGCATCCGTTGCATTTCTGCACTATCTGCTGGAAGAAATCGTTGCCTTTGTCGTCGACAAGTATGAAGGCGGGGAAGTCCTCCACTTCGATTTTCCAGATAGCCTCCATGCCGAGTTCGGGATATTCGAGGCATTCCACTTTCTTGATGGAGTTCTGTGCGAGTATAGCGGCCGGTCCGCCGATAGATCCGAGGTAGAATCCTCCATGTTTGTGGCAGGCATCGGTTACCTGCTGGCTACGGTTGCCCTTGGCTATCATCACCATCGATCCACCTTCGGACTGGAACTGGTCGACATAGGAGTCCATGCGTCCGGCAGTGGTGGGTCCGAAGGATCCTGAAGGCATTCCTGCCGGCGTCTTGGCCGGTCCGGCATAGTAGATAGGATGATTCTGCATGTATTCCGGCATCGGCTCGCCACGGTCGAGACGCTCCTTGATCTTGGCGTGGGCTATGTCGCGGCCTACGATAATAGTGCCGTTGAGCGACAAGCGCGTGGCCACCGGATATTTGGAGAGTTCCTTAAGTATTTCGGGCATCGGACGGTTGAGATCGATCTTCACTACCTGACCTTCTCCTTCGCGGCGCATCTCTTCGGGGATCAGTTCGCCGGGATTGGAATCAAGTTTCTCGATCCATAGTCCCTTGCTATTGATCTTTGCCTTGATATTGCGGTCGGCCGAGCAGCTTACGCCAAGACCGACGGGGCAGGACGCACCGTGGCGCGGCAGACGGATGACGCGTATGTCGTGGGCGAAATATTTACCTCCGAACTGCGCGCCGAGTCCGATGCGCTGCGCCTCTTCGAGGAGCTGCTTCTCCAGCTCCGCGTCGCGGAATGCATGTCCGAGTTCGTTGCCCTTGGTAGGAAGATTGTCGTAGTATTTTACAGAGGCCTTCTTTACTGTGGCGAGGTTCATCTCGGCCGATGTGCCTCCGATAACAAACGCGATGTGATAGGGCGGACAGGCGGCTGTGCCGAGGCTCTTCATCTTCTCCACGAGGAAGGGGACGAGCTTTTCGGGCGTCAGAAGCGCCTTTGTTTCCTGATAGAGATAGGTCTTGTTGGCCGATCCGCCTCCTTTTGCCACGAAAAGGAACTTGTATTCGTTGCCGTCGACGGCATGGAGATCGATCTGTGCAGGAAGATTGCATCCGGTGTTGACCTCATCGAACATTGTCAGAGGCGCATTCTGCGAATAGCGAAGATTGTCTTCGGTGTAGGTGAGGTAGACACCTTTGGAAAGACGTTCTTCGTCGCCGCCGCCGGTATATACATTCTGTCCCTTGTTGCCGTGGATTATAGCTGTGCCGGTATCCTGACAGAACGGGAGCTGTCCCTTGGCTGCCACTTCGGCATTGCGCAGCATGGTAAGAGCCACGAACTTGTCGTTTTCGCTGGCTTCGGGATCGTGAAGTATCTTAGCCACCATCTCGTTATGCTCCCGTCGGAGCATGAAAGCGTTGTCGTGCGTAGCCTGACGCGCGAGCACCGTGAGAGCTTCGGGATCAACGACAAGCATCTCGTGACCGTTCCAATTCTCGGTCTTCACATAGTCGGGTGTCAGAAGATAATACTCCGTAGTGTCAGCCGACATAGGAAACATCTCCTGATATCGGAATGGTTTGGTTGCCATAATCAGATAAGTATTTATGTTATTGTATATGTTTATCGTATCTGAATGGCAAAGTTAACAAATTTGATTTCATAAAGCAAAACTTTAATGCGCCTATTCGCGTTAATATCTTAAAAAGGCAAAACATATATCAACAATCATGATCAAAACCGCATTATTTGCTTCAATTGCACTTGTGTCACTGACGCTTGTATCGTGTGATGAAACGGCTCGCCTAGCAAAAGAGATCAAAGGCAGCTGGTGTGGCACCCCCGAACGCCTATCGGACAAGATGTCGGGCACGGCCAACATTGTGGAGACCTTCAATTTTGTACGCGACGACGACAAGAACGGCGGTCCGCTGATAATCTCGGCGATGGTGGACGCGACAGGCCCTCTGCAACAGACGGATCAGATCGTCCAGCCATACGCCCTTTCGGCAGCCGCCGAAGTATCAGCCCAGGGCGTATGGACAGCGATTGACGATGACGAAGTGAGCGTGGCTATAGATCCGCAATCGATCGAGATAGACATAGATCCGGCCGACATAGTGTTTGACGCCAATCTGCTGACCAATCAGGAAGCGCCTGCCCTTGATTCGATCCGCCCTCTCGCTGCAGCATCACTCAAGGCACGCCTGAAGAGAGAGATCACCACACGTTTTCTTGAGCTAAAGCACCTTGATGACGTAAAAGTGAAGAAGAATCTCCTGCGCTATGAAGTCGGGAAAAAAGACATCACAATGTCACGCATCGGAGATATCGAGCCTACGAAATAGCACGACGCCTATCGTGCGAGGATAGCGTCGAGATCCACGGCGCGGTTGTGATCGTCAAGATAGCGCCGCGCCGGTTTCTTATATTCCCCCGACACGACGGAAAGCTCCGGATCGAAAAGCGGGGAACCGATGCCTGCAAACTGCAGTGCGGTATGATATACCGAACGCGAGGTGCTGACCGGCATCGGCCTATTGGCGCAGGCGGCGTCGAAATAGCCGGGATGACGCGCCGCCATGGGATCGGAAATCCATACAATCATCGGGACGTCGATCTGCCATCGGCTCGGCACAGGTGAAGCATGAAGAAACAGATGACGGTCGTCGTCGAAGATATCCTCACCATGGTCGGAGGCGTAGACCATCGCAGCCTCGGCACCTGACAAACGCAGGCATGACGCCACAGAATCAAGCATGGCCGCTGTGTAGAGTATGGTATTGTCGTAGGCATTGTCGAGCCGATCCTTGGCCGCCAACGAGGCATCGGTATATTCATAAGGGCCGAATCGGGCAAAATCCTCAGGATAACGGTCGTTGTAGCTGAAATGAGAACCATAGGCATGGAGCACTATGAGCTGACGATCCGCACCACGCACCAACTCTTCTTTCAGCAGCGGCAGCAGCTCCATATCTAACGACTCTCCCGAAGCCCCCGGCTGCTCCTTTATAAACAGAGTTGTGTCAGCTTCAAACGCAAAGCGGTCTATAAACGAACGGTTGTAGCGCTGGTTGGAGAAGAAGGCTGTGCGAAATCCCGCCTCACGGAATGCTGTCACAATGCTCTTTACCGAGTATATGGAATCTCCGAATGTATCGGCTGTGAGATGCGACAGCAGCATCGGGACACTCTTATGGGTGGTGTTGGATTCTGAATATGCCTCCGGAAAGCTGACAAAACCACCTGCAGCCAACGAGGGCGACGTCGGGCGACCATATCCATTGATCTGCCAACGATCGCCACGGGCTGTTTCACCCACGACGATCACCACGATCCTTCGTGCAGAGTCGGCCGGAAAAAGATCCACAGCATGAGCCGAAAACGACGATGATGTCGACCCATAGTTTTCAAGCCTTTCCGTGCGATCGACCGCAAGCACAATGTTATAAAGCACATTGAGCGGATAGATATCAATCAGAGGTCGCACCGGACGCGATCCAGGAAGCGAAACCGCAATCGCTACCAGAGCCACCAGCAAAGCCGACAAGGAAGCCCGACGGACGACAAAGAGCGCACGGCGGCCGGCACGCCAATGCCGGACACATCCCACGACCGCACATACGATAGGCGGCAGATACATCAGACTGACAGTCAGTATGGCTGACAACAGATTTCCCAAAAGTTCACCTACCTCAGTGGGATTTGTCGTGACAACGTTGAGAAACATGTCGACCGCTATGATCGACCGTCCGTAGAGAAACAGCAATACAATCTGGAACGCTCCAAGCACCATGAACGGTATCGTGGACAGAACTGTCGCAGCCACCCGGCGCGAACATGCAAGCCACAGACCGAACACCCCGACGGGGAAAAGAGCGTTGGCGATGCGTGCAGCCCACGACATCTGTTCGGTGACCGACAATATCACTGCCGGAGCCGCGAGCATTGCCAGAGTCCAGATCAACAATATGACGGATGAGACTTGTGGAGAAAGATATATATGCGAACGTGTTTTCAGACGGTGTGTTATATCAGAATGCTTCATTGATATTAAACGAAAAAGATGATGACCCGCGGCCTATACCATAATCGAGTCGCACATTGCAACGCTTTTTGAACTCCCACCTATATCCAAGTCCGACGCAGGGCAACACACGACTCCATCTCACACTTTCGACGGCCGGGGTTACGACTCCGGCGCCGGCCCAGAACGTCACACCACTACGACGCCACACATGCTGACGCAACTCTGCCACCACATTGAGAGCGCATTTGTCGCGATAGCGACCCTCGTAATAGCTACGCATACCGCCCCCTTCGTCGAGATTGGACATCATGCTCCAGCAGACATTGCCATAAGCGAAGCGTCCGGCCACCTGAGCAGCAAGCACCCCACCACGCCAGAGAGGAGTGTAACGGGCAAGCCGCAATGCCGTGAAGCTAAACGCATAACTATTGCTCAGGAAACGCGGGCAAAACTTCTGGTCAAGCACGAAAAGCCAACCTGTAGCCGGCCCGGTGTGTGAGTCGCGCGAATCGTACTGCAATCTGAAACCGGCGCCTACAGTGTTGGTGACCATATCCTGACCCAGCCACAGCTCCGGACGCTGTGCCTTGCGGGCATCATAGTGATGAAACTCAAGCGCCGGCCCTGCGAACAAATTGTCGCCAAGACGCCACATAAACGTGGCAGAGGCCCTGTAGGACAACAGACGATATGACGACTTGCCATCATCATTGCGCTGACTTCCGAAATCGAGTCCCCAGAATTCGGTCGGGAAAGAATAGAAGAATATATTGTAGTCAATACGCCGTCGGTCGGATGGGAATATATGCGTGCCACGCAGTCCGAGCAGAGCGAATCCGGCAGTGGAAATATCCGAGTACAGCGAAACGTTGGAGGGTATGGCCGATGTGTCGGACCTGTCAGCTAGATAATTGCCGGCGGCCACAAGACCTATGCCGAGCTTGGTATCCGACGCATAGTGAGGTCCTCCGATAAAACTGACATCAAGGCCTTTGCTATAGTCGGGTTTATTGGATTCGGCAAAATAATCGAGCAGGCGGTCGATGATATTCTTACGTTGGGGCACAGTATCGGCCTGAAGCGGATCACCATGGTCGGACGCTCTACCGGCAAACGGAATGATGAGCATCGTCACCGCCAGAAGTATTTTTTGAAACTGATCAGTCATTGATTTACGGCAGCAAAATTACTGAAAATGCTCCGATCAGTGAGCAAAACGCCTGTCAATCTTTTTCCGATAGGGTCAGATTGTTGTCCGCAACCGCCATAAAAAGTTACCACGACAGAACTGTAGCGTCGCGCCAGCGTTTAAGAAATAAGCATACTATCAACGTATCGACTATTTTAATCAATGAGAAGAATTACGGTCATATTAACGGTAATGATCTCCGCAGTATACCTGGCGGCCGGCGCCGTCTCGCTGCCGACATTGACAGAAATATCAATACCGACTCCAAGCATTTCATTGCCGCAGGCTCCGAAGGTGCCACAGACACTCGTTCTTCATCGGGCATCAATCACAAACGACGATGCCGGAGCCGACGACACCACCGAAGCGACCAGTGCCGCCACAGAAGGGTGCTGGTCGAAGAAACCGAGTCTGTATGACTATCCGTACTCCCCCACCCGATCCATGCGCGACTGGAACCGCCTGTGGGCCAATACGGCAGTCCTGATGGGTGGCGGTCTGACCGCGCTCGGCATCCTGGAACTGCTTCCTCAGGAATCGACAGCATGGAACAGTCATGAAAACGGCAAGACCCCGTTGTTCAAACGCTGGCTTCGCCACGTCAAAGAGGGTCCGGTATGGGACGGTGACAAATTCATCTTCAACTTTGTGCTCCACCCCTATGCCGGAGCGGCATACTACATGAGCGCACGGAGCTGCGGGTTCAACTACTGGGGTTCGTTTGTGTATTGCTTCTGCATCTCTACATTCTTCTGGGAATACGGATTTGAAGCCTTCAACGAAATTCCGTCGGCTCAGGATATTGTAGTGACATCGGTGGTAGGCTCAATCATGGGCGAGGCTTTCTATCATGCCAAACGCCATATAATGTCCAACGGCTACCGCATCTTCGGTTCGCGCGCCCTGGGCTATGTGGCGGCCTTTTTTTGCGATCCGGTCAACGAAGTCCTGGGCTATTTCAGGGGCGACCAGCACAGAGCCATCCGACGCTTCGACGGCGCGCCCCGGAGCATGGCGAGCGCATCGGGAGGATTCGTATTCAATCCGACTTCGCGCACAGGAATGCGCTACGGACTGACACTCACATATTCTTTCTGACAAATACCACTTTTTGACAAACATCACTGACAAACGTCACAGCATATACTTCAAAAAATGCATTAACTTTGCACATTCCATAAAAAAGATATGAACATAACACGCACAGCAAGCCTCGCGGCATTAATAATGTCGGCCATGATATCGGCTGCCCAGACCAAAACGACCGAACCGATACCTTACGGTGACTTCGAGCACTGGGTACGCCGCACTCTTCGCGAATCGGTGGTGATAGGCGGCCACGAAAAGGTGCTCTACGAAGTAGGTCCTGAGAGGAACATATCGGGGAGCGACAATGCCGCATACCGCAATCTCGGCGGCTCTCCGTGGGCCACAAGCAATGTTTACGCCAAAGTATCGGGTGTGACCAAAGGCTCCAACGCCGTGTATCCGGCCAACCGCACGGCCAGCAACCGATGTGCGAAACTGTGCACACAGATGGAACGCGTCAAAGTGCTCGGGCTGATAAACATGGATGTGATGGTGGCCGGATCGATGTTTCTCGGAGAGATGATAGAGCCGATCACAAGCACGAGCAATCCCTACGCCAAGATGGAGATGGGCATACCCTACACCAAGCGGCCGAAAGCTCTGGTGATGGACTATTCGGTAGACATGCCGCAGACCGACACCCGGGTGAAATCGACCGGCTTCGGCGGCAAGAAAGTGTTGCCCGGACGCGATGAGGCTGTGGTGTTCGTGATGCTTCAGCGCCGCTGGGAGGACGCTCAAGGAGGCCTACATGCAAAGCGGATAGCTACCGGCGGAGAGAAATTCAAACGCGGCACGGCATGGCAATCGGGACACCGCGTGCCGCTTGTATATGGCGATGTGTCAAAGAATCATTCGCTGTCATGGCTACCTCTGCGCAACGGCGACAACTCCTACTATGCCCACAATTCGAAAGGGAAACTCGTCAGGATACAGGAGGATGGGTGGGATTCAGCAGATGCGACTCCGACCCATATCATCGTGATGTTTTCGGCCGGCAACGGCGAGCCATACGTAGGCACTGAAGGACTGACGCTCTACGTGGACAATGTAGGCTTCGCTTTCTGACCGCACCGTTCCAGATCCGGCAACACACAACAACTGCAATCATAATACCATACACCATGAAACATTTCAAACCCAAAGCCACTATAGGTTATTCGCAGGGTCAACGCATTCTTGCGAGACACATTGACAAATAGCTTGTGGGTGAGTAACTATTCAGCGAAAACAAAGGATACGAAGATTTAGCTCATCAGTGGGTGAACATAATTGTTAAATTACTCATACTATTGTTAAACAATGTTGTCTATATTATTCCATATCGTTTCGGCTGTTGAAACATAAGTGAAACAACTTGCTCCAAAGTTACCCAAAATGACCCAAAACGACCCAAAAAAAATCCGCTGACCCCAAAAAACACACCGAAATAATGCCTAAAACTTACGTATAAACGCAAAAAAGCCTTGAAATCCAGATTGCGTCTGATTTTCAAGGCTTTTACTTCATTGTCGGGGTGAAAGGATTCGAACCTTCGACCCCCTGGTCCCAAACCAGGTGCGCTAACCGGACTGCGCTACACCCCGCCTGAACATGCCGCTATAAGCGACGCGACAAATAGACGCTGCAAAGTTAATCATTTTTTCGTAATTTTGCCTTCGTAAATAAATATTTCTTCGCAATGAAAGGAAAAATGCCCTATATTCTGCTTGTGCTCTTGATCATAGTCGGTATAACGAGCTGGGGCGCCGGAATAGCTCTGGCGTCGCAGACCCTGTCGTCACGCTGGATATCTCTGACCGCTGCCGCGATTCTTGCGCTGACTTCCCTGCCTATGACTCTTCGCGCCAAGAATGGAGTGAAGCGCTCCATCACACAGAAGACATTGCGGGGTCTGATGCATGTATTCGTAGCTGGCGGCGTAGGTTATCTCGCGATACTGGGCATCAACCGTCTTGGGGCAACCGAGGAGAAATCCGAAACGTTAATAGGCGCAGTGACCGAACGTACTCGTCACCGCCACAACCGCACCCGGCGTGTGGGCCGTAACAGATACGTGCCCGACGGCCATTACTACACTTACGGAGCTGTAGTGACGCTGCCCGACGGACGCAAGACCGAGCAACATCTAAGTCTGGAAGAGTACAACCGTACCCGCATCGGAGCGAAGCGTGAAGTGACTGTGGCCCGCGGATGGCTCGGAATGCCAGTGGTGATCAGCATGAAGGAATTATCTAAAAATAAGGAAACAGGCGTACCGATCCGCAAAAAAAAGACAAAAGCACAGAGAGAATGACTCATTGTCATGCAAAAACGATGAATATATGAACTTCAATTCGTATATTTGCAGAAGATATCAATCGAGAATGGCCGAGGCTCTGCCAGTAGACGCTATTTGACACCGCCCAACGACCAAGCGACAGTGCATATTCTTACATGTGTTTCATCGAAACTCCTGTAGTAATAATAACAAGCAACCGATTTAATTCGCATGGCAAAAACACCTGAACGGCTCTACGGCCTCATAGGGTATCCGCTCGGACACTCTTTCTCACAGAACTATTTCAACCACAAATTCGAGGCGGAAAAAATCCCGGCCCGATATGTCAATTTCGAGATCGATGACATAGGACGCCTCATGGAGATCATAGCCCAGTATCCCAATCTGGCGGGACTCAATGTCACAATTCCTTACAAGGAGCAGGTGATAGCCTACATGGACGAGATGGATCATGATGCGAAAGTGATCGGAGCGGTCAACGTCATCAAATTCATCGGTTCAGGCAAGAATCTGAAGCTCAAGGGCTACAACAGCGACATCATCGGTTTTTCCGATTCGATAGCCCCCCTTCTCAACCCGGCTCGCAAGAATGCATTAGTGCTCGGCACCGGTGGCGCGGCAAAGGCCGTAGGCTGCGGACTGAAGAATCTGGGAGTCGAGGTGACATGGGTGTCGCGCACCAAACGTGACAACACGCTGACCTATGGCGAACTGACACCCGAGGTCATGGCAAAACACAAAATAATAGTCAACACCACCCCGCTCGGCATGTATCCGCATGTAGACGAATGCCCTGATATTCCTTACGAAGAACTGACAAGGGAACACCTTTGCTATGACCTTCTCTACAACCCTGACGTCACACTGTTCATGAAGCGGTCGCAGGAGCATGGAGCTGAAACAAAAAACGGGTTGGAAATGTTGTTACTTCAGGCGTTTGCCGCATGGAACATCTGGCACTCATAAAAGACAACACACACAATAAGCAACGAACACATAACCAAACCTATTTCAAAATCATGTTGACAGAAAAACGCAGCAGCATGCTCCACGGTGTACTGCTCATAGCCCTCTTCTCATGCGCCGCCTTCTATATAGGCAGTGCGCAAGTGGTGCGCGAACTATCTTTGAGCCCGATGATCATAGGTATCGTTCTCGGTATGCTCTATGCCAATTCACTGCGCAACAACCTACCGGAAACGTGGGTTCCCGGCATACAATTCTGCTCTAAACGGATATTGCGCGTGGGTATCATACTCTACGGCTTCCGGCTTACTTTTCAGGACATACTCAATGTAGGCGCGGCCGGAATCATCGTCGACGCCATAGTCGTGGCCACTACCATACTCGGTGGCATACTCATAGGCAAAATGATGAAGATGGACCGCGACATAGCTCTTCTCACCTCCATAGGCAGCGGCATCTGCGGTGCGGCAGCCGTGCTCGGAGCCGAGTCGACCATCCAGACCAAGCCTTACAAGACGGCTGTGGCCGTGGCCACAGTAGTGATATTCGGCACACTGTCGATGTTTCTTTATCCCATAGCCTACCGCGCCGGCATCCTTGAGATGACTCCTCAGGAGGTAGGCATCTATGCCGGCGCCACCCTCCACGAAGTGGCTCACGCCGTAGGAGCCGGCAACGCCATGGGAGCCGATGTGGCCAATGTAGCCATCATCGTGAAGATGATCCGCGTGATGCTGCTGGTGCCTGTGTTGCTCATCCTCGGCTGGTGGGTGGCACGACGCGCCGCCCGTTCGGCCCAGCATGACGGCTCCACGAAAGGCAAGGTGGCCATACCCTGGTTTGCCGTAGGATTTCTTGCCGTGATCGGTTTCAACTCATTCGACCTGCTTCCAATGCCGGTAGTAGACGCGATCAATTACTTCGACACCTTCCTGCTGACCATGGCCATGACCGCCTTAGGCGCCGAAACCAGTATCGACAAATTTAAGAAAGCCGGCGCCAAGCCGTTCATCCTTGCTTTCTGGCTTTATCTGTGGCTGCTCGGCGGCGGCTATCTCCTGTCGAGATACCTCGCTCCGCTCTGGCTATAACCGAAAATGAGCGCTCAGCGCCACAACCGACCAGATGCGTGCTCCTCTCTCCATGATGCCATTGATTCCTGCGGCCACAGCCATGGCTGCAGGAATCATTTTGTCGGCCCTCACCGACGCTGCCCTCATAGGACTGGCAGCTCTCGCGGCGGCGATCATCTTTGCAGCACTGAAACATAACCTCACAGCCATCACCACCTGTGCCGCAGCTGCCGGAGCGCTGGCTTTCGGCGTCGGCGCACCTGATGAGGAGGCACTCCCCTTCAACCGACCCATCATGCTCGAAGCCGACATCAAAGAGGTGAAGGACGGAGATGCCACCCGACGGCTGAAAGTCAGCCCTGTGAGATATGCCGACGAGAAGGGCAGCTACCGTCCGACAAATCCAGCCGACATATATCTGTACATTCCGTCGACAGAACCCTACACAGAGCCGGGCGACCGCATAGTCGCGACAACAGCCATAGAGCGTCCGGAAACACGGACGTATTTCCCGGAGGAAACGAGCGAACAGCAACGGATGAAGCGCAGCGGCATAGCCGGAAAGGCTTTTGTCAAGCCAGAAAACATAATCAGCGCAGAGCCGTCGCCACGCATCATGATGCGGCTGATAAAACTGCGCATGTCCATAACCGGCATCATTTACCGGAGCGGAATGAAGGGAGACACCAAGCGGCTGGTCAACATACTGATCACCGGCGACACCTCGGATATGAACCAGTCGACACGAAAGAGTTTTTCGGGCGCGGGCATGGCTCACGTACTTGCGCTCAGCGGACTTCACGTCGGGATCATCGCTTCGCTGCTGATGATAGCCCTGTATCCACTGCGCCTCTGCCGGATGCGCAGCGCTGCCTCAGCATCAGCCATCATCCTGCTTTGGTCATACGCCGCCGTCACAGGCCTGTCGGCATCGGTCACAAGAGCGACAGTGATGGCTTCGGTGCTGCTTATGGCCTCAATGCTTCAGCGACGCCACAGTCCGGCCAACGCCCTTTGTCTGGCCGCCATGCTTATCATGGCCTTCGATCCCACGGCATTATTCACAATCAGTTTCCAGCTCTCCTTTGCCGCAGTGGCCGGGATATTACTGTTCGCCCGACTGCTGAATCCGACCGCACCACGCCGACGCATAGCCCACCGTCTGGCAGGGATCGTATCCGTATCACTCTCCGCCATGCTTGCCACAGGGGCAATATCGGCATATTATTTCCACACCTTTCCGATCTATTTTCTTCCGGCCAACGTGGCTGTGGCTCCGCTGCTGCCGCTCCTGATATCGGGCGGAGCAACCGCCATAACCATCGAGGCTTGCGGAGGAGATCCGGTGATGCTCAACAGCGTCGTCGACCGGCTGGCTCAATGCGTAACCGGCATCGCCAACCTATGCAACAACCTGCCCGGAGCAACTTTGGACGGCCTTTATTTCAGTCCATGGCTTCTCTCTTATACACACCTGATGCTGCCGACGAGCGACCCACTCTCGACCCCGCTCGCCCCCGCCCCCTTCAAAACACCCCCCCACACCCACCCCCCCCCCCCCCACCCCCCCACCCCCCCCCCCCCCCCACCCCCCACGCCCAACCCC
>NZ_PUED01000059.1 GCF_003024925.1 Paramuribaculum intestinale | reverse complement strand
GGGGTTCCTTGGGTTCGGAGTTGTGTATAAGGGGTCTGCCGCCTCCTCAATTATAAAACTTATGCTTAGAGTAGCCTGAGTTTTATGGAGAATGAATCAGTCAATGTTCTTGGCACCCTGATTTGCTTCGGTTGGCCATCCGGGATTCTGGTAAACGTAGGAGTTTGCCACATCCTTGTCGGGCGAAGCGTAGACGAACACGTTGTGGCCGATCGGCGACAGGTAGTGTGCGCGGGTGAAGGTGTAACCATCCCACACGAGGTTGTTGGCTTTTCGGATCTGATAGGGACGGACATAGTCACCACCGGCGCGTGCCGACATATTGGCGTCGTCAGAATCGGGATCAACAACAGGGTCATAGAACTCGCCTTCGGCGTTCTTGATGCTCATCGGGCTGTCGGGATCGCTGTAGACTGTACCCCAGTACTTGATACCCTCGATAATATAGGGAGTGGTGATCATCTGGTCGAGCGCACACCAGCGGCGAACATCCATCAGACGCAGACCTTCGGCGCACAGCTCGTTACGGCGCTCGCGGCGAACATTGTAGATGGTGGTGTTGACGAGCTGTCCGTGGGAATATGCTCCCCAGTCGCCCTTAGCCTCTTCGTTCATGTTGGTGGCGGCTATAGTCTTGTTATAGTCGTTGTCGACTTTAGCACGATTGCGGAGTGCGCGCCAGTAGGAGTCGGCTGTTCCGTCGATAGATCCCGTCGACTCAACGCATGCCTCCATGTAGTTGAGAAGCGCCTCGGCTGCACGGAATACGATAGATCCTGTGGTAGACTGGAGGTTGCCCTGTGCCTGTTTGTAATCATATCCCTGACCCTTCTTGACAGCGAATCCTGTCGGGCAGCGAGTGGTGTTATCAGCGCTGAAGAGCCAGTTCATGTTGTATAGGTTGGGCGAGTTGCCGTCAAGACCGAGCGATATGACGGAATTATCGCCCTTTGTGAAGATTGTCAGACGCGAGTCGCGGTCCTGTATTGTGGCCGAAACGCCCTGATTCTCCCATGCGGGGTCGTAACCCGAGCCGTTGGCGTATATAGGCAGACCGTTGCGCATCAGGAAGGAGTTGACCATGCCACGTGTCCAACCGGTACCGCCGGCATTTTTCTGGAACTGCGCCTGAATCTGTATACCTCCGCTCAAAGACAGATTGTAGGCACGATACAGAAGCACTTCAGAGTATTCGCCAGAGTTGTCGGCCGAGAACATGCAGTAGTAGGGGTTGGCTTCGGTAAAACCGGCTGTCATGCCCTCGGGTGCGTCGGTGTTGACAACGAGATTGTTGACATACTTGTCGCCCACTACCTTGGCCGATTTCATAGCCTCGTCGAGGAAGAATGCGATCTCAGTATCGATATTGAAGTCGCCGAGCAGTTCCTGCTTGCCGGGCCATCCTGGTCCGCCGGGCACGAGGGCTGTGCCCTTGTGGTATTTGAGCCATGTGCCTTCGAAGAGAGCCACACGCGAACGGAAAAGGTTGGCGCAGTCCAGAGTCAGACCGTTCTTTTTATAGGGCGATTCTTCAGGAAGGAGGGTAAGAGCCTTGTCGAGATCGGCAAGAATATGGCGTGCCACCTTGTGTCGTGGCTGACGCACCGAGGCTTCAAGGAGATATTCCTTATCGTTGGGAAGCACTTCATCGTTGATAGGCCAGTCGCCAAGGCTGCTGTAGTTGGCCCAGTAGGTGTAGGCGCGGAAGAAGTAAGCCTCGCCGAGAGCCTGCTTGATTTCTACCGGGTCACCGGACACCTCACCGGCTTCCATGGCTTTCTCAGTATTGATAATGAAGTAGTTGAGCGAGCGCACATTGCCGAAGCTCCAGTTGTCAGTGCCCTGTCCGACACGCCATTCGCCGGGCACCCAGCGTGTGGATGCAGTGCGATAAGCCTGATTGTCGGTGCCGTTGTCGGACGAGAATGTGCCGAGTTCGTAGGCATTGTCGGAATGCGACGGGAACATTGTGTAAAAGTTCAAGGTGTAAGCCTTGAGGTTGGCCGCCGACGTGAAGAAGTTTTCGGGGATAAGCTTATCCTCCGGCTCTCTGTTGAGGTAGTCATCGCAGGCTGTAAGACCCACGACGGCTGCTGCGGCAACTATTGAGCTTATATATTTGTTCATGATGTTGTTTTGTGATTAGAAGGTTACGTTAAGACCAACTGAGAATACACGCGAAATCGGATAAACCTTGCCGAAGCCGTAGCTGCTGTTGTAGGCCTCTATCAGCTCGGGATCACCCATCTTGGAGAAGTTGGTGATCGTAGCAAGGTTTTCGCCCGAGAAGAAGATGCGTGCACGCTCGATGTATGCCTTGCGGCTGATTTCCTGAGGAATGGTGTAGCCGACGGTCACGTTCTTCAGACGGCAGTAGGCTGCATTCTGCAGGTAGCGGGTCTGAGTGGCCGTGTTGTTGGGGCCACCCCAGTTGACGCGGGGGAGATACGAATTGACATTAGCTCCGAGAGGGTTGTCAGTATCAGCGCCACGGAAGTAGTCGAGGTGCTCGTCAAACACCACAGCCTGCCACTTGCCCTGCTGGCAAGCGCCGAACATCATCGGGCCGCCTGCCCAGTAGTCGCGCTTCATTGTGCCCTGGAAGAACACTTTGAGGTCAAAGCCCTTCCACTGTGCCTCGAGGTTAAGACCGAAGTTGTAGCGGGGAGTAGTGTTGCCGATCACAGTGTAGTCGCCATGATCGTCGGCTGTCCAGCCGCCGCTGCTGATGACACCGTCGCCGTCGAGGTCGGCATACATGATATCGCCGGCGCCCCATCCTGTTCCAAGCTGGTTCTGGCCGGTGCGAGGACGTGCCGGAGCCTGTCCGTTTGCCTTGGTGTAGGCAGCGTCGAGAGCGTCGAGGTGAGCATTCATCTCGTCGGCTGACTTAGCGATACCTACCGTCGTCAGACCCCATATATCACCAAGTTTGGCACCGTTATAGTAGCTGCTGAGCGCTTTGTTCTCGTTGGGGTATTCGTCAATGGTTGTTGTATGGTCATAGAGGTTGAATGTCACTCCATAGTTGAAGTCCTGGATGCGGTCGCGCCATGTGATCGAAAGTTCCCATCCGTTCGATGTCATCGAGAGGTTGTTGACGTTTGGCACCGATGCGCCGAATACTCCGGGAAGTATTTCGCCGGGGCCTACCATGTCGATAGTCTTACGGTTGTAGTAGTCGATTGTACCGGTCAGACGGTTCTGGAAGAGGCTCCAGTCAAGACCGATGTCCCATGTGCGGTTTTTCTCCCAGGTGAGTGTCGACGAAACGAGTCCGGGCATAGATGCGATGGCATTGCGCTCTGTTCCGTTGTTGACGAGCCATCCTGCGGCATTGCCTGCATAGCCCATTGTCACGTAGGTGGGATACCAGTTGTCGGTGTTCTGGTTGCCGAGCTTACCCCACGAGTAGCGGAGCTTCAGCTGGTTGCATGTGCTTGCGAGATCTTCCCAGAAAGCTTCGCTGGCGATATTCCAGCCGAGCGAGAAGGAGGGACTCCATGTCCATCGGTCGGATGCGCGGAAACGCGACGAGCCGTCGTAACGGAGATTGCCTTCAACGAGATAACGTCCCTTGTAGTCGTAGTTAAGACGACCGAAGAAGCCTGCTGTCGACCAAGTGTCTTCGCCACCGCTGACCTTTATGTCCTTACCGTCGGTCATCGACAGATATGGGAGACCGTTAATGACGCCATTGCGTGATGCGCTGAAATAGTTCTGATTGTACCATTCGCTCTGGAAACCGGCCATGATCTTGAAATTGTGATCCTCGGCAAATGTGTGAGCGTAGGTAGCGTATACGTTGGGGTTGAAGTAGTTGGAGCGAGTGTTGCTCTCAGAGACCTGACTGCCCTTACCGCCGGCGCCATAGGGGAAACCGTTGGGGTTGTTTGGATAGGGGTTGCCGTCGGCATCCCAGCCGTAGCACTGTTGCACGTCCTGCTTGCGGTTGTAGTGGCTCGAGCGGTAGTTGAACTCGGCGTTGATGTTGAGTCCCTCAAGAGGATTGATCTTGAATACGAACTGATGGTCGAGTTTGTCCTGAATGGTGTTGAAGCGTCCACCATCCTCCATAGCGTTGATGAACGACTCTACTACGGGGAAACCGTTGGGGTCATGAGTGGGTATGATCGGCCAGTAGCGGGCGATGTTATGGTACATCTCGTTGCTTGCTGCCTCACGGACAAATGACGGAGCGTCGTAATGACCGCGATACCAGCGCGCGCTGTAGCCGAATGTCAGCCAGTTGGTGACGGCCACATTGATCTTGGCGTTGAGTGTGTAGCGCTGCAGGTTGTCCTTGCCGTAGCGGAGCGTACCATCCTGCGATAGGATATTGCCGGAGAAGTAGTAGTTGTACTTATCGGTACCTCCGGTGACGCTGAGGTTGTGTTCCTGCGCGAAGGGGGTGGTGCCGAAATGCTCTTCCATCCAGTCGGTGTTTGCTATAGGCAGTATGTCGGTTTCATCCCATACTTCCCAATGGTTGTTGGTCGGATTGACAAACATTGTGGCAAGTGACGGATCATCAACGACAGCTTTCAGCTTGTCGAGATAGGCCTGTGAGAACCATCCTGAACCATTGTTGGCCGCAGCTTCGTTCATAGTCACGGCCCACTCCCATGAGTTGGCAAACTTGGGCAGACCAAGAGCTTTGCTCCAGCGGAATGAGTCGGAGTAGTTGACTGTCACCTTGCCCTCTTTACCCTGACGGGTAGTGATAAGGATGACACCGCCTGCTGCGCGCGAACCGTAGATCGACGATGCGGCTGCGTCCTTAAGGATCGACACGTTCTCTACGTCGGCCGGATTGAGCTGGTTGATGTCGCCTTCCATGCCGTCGATAAGCACGAGGGGGCTTACCGACGAACCGCTACCGATAGTACCGGTACCGCGGATGTTCATCGAACGGGTAGCGCCAAGCTGACCACCACGGGCGGCGCCGAGCACGTCAAGACCTGCTGCCATACCCTGGAGAGCGTCGGCCACGGTGTTGACCGGACGTGCGGCTATTTCCTTGCCGGTCACGGTAGCTACGGCGCCGGTAAGGTTGGCTTTCTTCTGCTGTCCGAAACCTACGACCACGACTTCGTCGAGTGTCTGTCCGTCGTCCTGCAGGGTGACGTTGAGGTGCTGGCCTTCCCACTTTACGTCGGCGGGCTTGCAGCCTACAAAACTGACGCGGAGTGTGGCGCCCTGCTTCACTCCTGCGATGGAGAAGTTGCCGTCGATGTCGGTCGAGCCGCCGAGAGTGGTGCCGACCACCATGACAGAAGCTCCGGGGAGAGGCTCGCCTGTCTGGTCAAGAACGGTACCCGTGGCGGTATCCGGCGCGGGCACGGCCGAGGCTGAAGCGGCGGGGGCCGTCAGCATCAGCATACATAGCGCGAGCAGCAGCGCGGGGAGTCCCGTGAGCTTGCGGCTCATTGTGCGGAGATAATGATACATGTTGTTGGATAAATGATTAAGGTTATAAAAATACTTATAGCTTTAACGTTTCAGGCCTGTTTTCACAGGTTTTCTGTTAAAAAATGTGGAGCAAAATTAAGGAAAATGTAATAGTTTCTACCCCCCCCCCGTTAATAACTGTTAATTATGTTTTACAACATATTTTTTGATAGTACGACAGAACAGTCACCCACTGTTAGACACATGTGTCGACATAAACAATCACAAAACCATGCATTCCACACACCGAGCCATGTATATTGATATAAAACACGGCATCCGTGATTTTTTTTGTAACTTTGCCGCCCGAAAGCAAACGTATCAAGAGATATGGGAGGCAAATTAGCCAAAGTCAAATCCATAATAGGGCTTGGAGGCCCGGAGTACCGCACCGGGCTTGTGCTCAGCGGGGGCGGCGCGCGCGGCTTCGCCCATGCCGGCGCTCTGAAAGCGCTTGAGGAGATGGGCATACGCCCCGACATACTGGCCGGCGTATCGGCCGGATCTGTGGCGGCGGTGATGTATGCCGCCGGCATCAGCCCGGAACGGATGCTTGAACTGTTTCTCAACGCCCGTTTCAGCGACTTCTGCGAGCTGGGGATTCCGAAAGACGGTTTTTTCAGCCTCGACCGCTTCCGCGCCTTTCTGCGCAAGAACATCCCCTACGCAAATCTGGAGGATCTGCCCATACCGGTGACGGTGGGAGCCACCGATCTCGACAACGGCAAGAAGATAGCCTTCACCAGCGGTCGCCTTGACGAAGTCGTGGCCGCCTCGTGCAGCATTCCCATCGTATTCAAGCCTATAAGAGTAAACGGCATCAGATGCGTCGACGGCGGCGTGCTTCACAACCTCCCGGCCTGGACGATACGCGACAAGTGCAAGTATCTGATAGCCGTCAACTGCTCCCCGCTGACCAAAACGACGGTGAAGAACACGCTGATCGACATAGCCTTCCGCTCCTACGAACTGATGGCTAAAACCAACACCGTGCCCGACACGGAGATATGCGACATAGTGATCCGCACCGACGAGATAGCACGCTACAAGGCTTTCAATCTCAAACAGATACGACAGGTGTATGAGAGCGGCTACCGCGACACCATGAACTTCCTGCTTGCCAACGGCTTCAGACGCCCGGGGACTGCAGCAACAGAATTATCCACCACCGACAGACAATGAACAACCAAAAACCGGTCATCTATCAGCTGCTGCCGCGGCTTTTCACCAACACCACCCATAACTGTGTGCCCAACGGCACGTATGCCCGCAACGGTTCCGGCAAACTCAACGATATAGACAACGACGTCATCGAAAGCATCAAGGAGCTTGGAGTGACGCACATCTGGCTCACGGGCGTGATAGAGCATGCCCAGAAGACCGACTGGAGCCGTCACGGCATAGGCCGCGACAATCCACACGTGGTCAAAGGCGAGGCCGGATCGCCCTACGCCATAAAGGACTACTACGACATCGATCCCGATCTGGCCACCGACGTAGAGCACCGCATGGAGGAGTTCGAGGCTCTCGTGGCCCGCATCCACGACCAGGGGATGCAGGTGATCATCGACTTCGTGCCCAACCACGTGGCGCGCCGCTACCACTCCGATGCCGCACCCGAAGGCACACCCGACCTCGGAGCCGACGATGACAGCACCCGCGCATTCGACCCGCAGAACAACTTCTACTATATACCCCGCCAGCTGTTCGCCCCGTCGATCGACCTCGGTTCGGGCAAGGAGGCCTACACGGAGTTTCCGGCAAAGGCCACCGGCAACGACTGCTTCTCGGCATTCCCGTCGGTCAACGACTGGTATGAGACAGTGAAACTCAACTACGGAGTGGATTACTCCAACGGCTCACGCCACTTCTCCCCCACCCCCGACACATGGCAGAAGATGCTCTCGATACTGCTCTACTGGGCCGAGAAGGGAGTGGACGGCTTCAGATGCGACATGGCGTTTATGGTGCCGGTGGAATTCTGGGACTGGGCCGTGACCATCGTCAAGGAGCGCTATCCCCACATAAAGTTCATAGCAGAGATCTACGACACAGGACTCTACCGCGAATTTATCAGCCGCGGCCACTTCGACTACCTCTACGACAAGGTGAACCTCTACGACACCCTGCGCGGCATACAGACCTCGCACTGCTCCGCAGCACAGCTGACCGGATGCTGGCAGACCGTCGACGGCATAGGGAGCCACATGCTCAACTTCCTTGAGAACCACGACGAACAGCGCTTCGGCTCCAAATTCTACGCCGGCGATCCGGCCAAGGTGCTTCCCTCGCTTGTGGTCAGCTCCTATATGTCGACCGGCCCGATGATGATATACATGGGTCAGGAACTCGGAGAACAGGCCACCGATGCCGAAGGTTTCAGCGGATATGACGGACGCACCACAATCTTCGACTACTGGAGCCTGCCGACACTCCGCCGCTGGCTCACCGGCAACCTGAAGCCTCGCGAACGGTGGCTGCGCGACCTCTACGCACGGGTGCTGCGCCTCTGCAACTCGGAGAAGGCCATAAGAGAGGGACGATTCTTCGACCTGATGTATGTCAACTACGAGAATCCGACACTCAACCCCCACAGGCAGTATGCGTTCCTGCGCAACTATGCCGACGAAACGATAATCGTGGCCGTCAACTTCTCGGACGACTCGGCCGACATGGACATCAACATACCGGCCCACGCCTTCGAACTGCTGCGCATACCACAGGGCGAGATGAACATGACCGAACTGCTCACGGGCGAGAAAGCCAGAAAGCGGCTGTCGGCCGACAGTCCGTTCGAGGCATTCACCGGCCCCTGGGGAGCGGCGATATGGAAAGTGCGCCACCGCTGAGGAGCGCCGCACAGACACTGCCGAAAACAATACTACGACCAACAAAAGAAGATACACAACACCCTCTATGAACAAAACCTTTATAGCCCTTGCGGCCATGACGGCCGCCATACTCCCGCTGTCGTCGTGCTCCGACGACAAGAAGATAGATGTGGACAACATCAACGGCGTCTACGACACCGCACAGACCACCCTGACCTACAACGGCGTCAAAATGGCCGACGCCACCATAGAGATCACGATGAAGGAGGATCTGACATCGTATCCCGGCAACAAAGGTGAAGCGCTGATGGTGTCGAACCGTCCGACGCTCGTGACCGACAACGCCGACGAAGCCTTTGACGACGACATGCGCCACAGCTACCTCTTCATGCCGTGCAGCATGACCATCGGCGTGGAGGCCAAAGGACGCGAGAACAGCGTCACCTTCTCGGGCACACGCACCGTCAGGACCGCCGACAAAAGCGAGATCACATATACAGCCTCTGGCACATACAGCCCAGGCACCAAAGCCGCCGCTCCCTCGGTGACCGCCGAGATAACCGCAAAGGCCGCAGTCAACGGCCTGACCGGCCACACCTTCGAAATGGAACTCAACCTGACAGACATCACCTACGACCTCGAAAAAGCGGGCTCCACACTCATGGCCGGACTCGGCGTCAACGCCCGCGACGGCCTCAAGGAGCTTTACGGTACGATGATCGACCGCTGCCGCCGCGCGACCGGCTTCGACAGGATACGGTTCAGATTTAACGACGACGGATCGCTCGAGGTCAGCGGACGCAACGCCATAGGAGGCGACTACGTGCAGCAGCCCGCCGCATCCTACCAGATACTCGCCGACGGCACCCTGATAATACTTCAGGACGCCACATGGGCCGAAATGATGACCAACTCCATGTCGCCCACCTCGGCCGCAAGGATGCCGGCGGGTCTCTACAGCTTCCGGTCGGGCAGCGAAGCCATCACCGCCGCCACATTCAGCATCGACGGCCAGCGCCTGAAACTCGAACCGGTGGTGGCCCATCTGATCGAAGGCGGACGCTACCGCCGCCCCGCCGAAAAAGCCTTCATGGCCACATGGCCCGTCCCCGAAGGCACCGACCTCACACGCACCGAGCGCCTCTACAGCAGCCTGCAGTATGCCACCGACCACGATCTGCTGATATTCACCCCCTGCTTCATGGCCACCCGCATCGACTGACGGCGCCGACGGCCGGAGGACGAGAATTTTGATATGATTTTTTCGCGCTCCCGATGCAGGGTTATTCGCGACGAAACATTAACTTTGCAAAAAATTTCAAGTACGTGTCACAAGATATGAACTCAGTCATCCACCCCATCAAGATTTTCGCCGGCACAAAGTCGCGCTACATGGGTGAAGAAATCTGCAAATGCCTCGGCATGGAGCTGGGCAAGATGAACATCCAGCACTTCGCCGACGGAGAATTTGAAGTATCGTTCGAAGAGCCGATCCGCGGCTGCGAGGTTTACCTGGTGCAGTCGACCTTCCCCAACACCGACAACCTCATGGAGCTTCTGCTGATGATCGACGCCGCCAAGCGCGCGTCGGCTCACTCGGTGATAGCCGTGATGCCCTACTTCGGCTGGGCGCGTCAGGACCGCAAGGACAAGCCGCGTGTGTCGATCGCCGCCAAGCTTGTGGCCGACCTGCTGATGGCCGCCGGCGTAAACCGCGTGATCACCATGGATCTCCACGCCGACCAGATCCAGGGATTCTTCAACGTTCCCGTCGACCACCTCTATGCATCGACGGTGTTCATCCCCTACATCAAGAGCCTCCAGCTCCCCGACATGGTGGTGGCCACTCCCGACGTGGGCGGCGCCAAGCGTGCCAACTCCTACGCCAAGTATCTCGACGTGCCTCTGGTGCTCTGCCACAAGCAGCGCGCCAAAGCCAACGTGGTCGAGGCCATGACAGTGATCGGCGACGTGAAGGACAAGAACGTCATACTGATCGACGACATGGTTGACACCGCCGGCACTATCTGCAAAGCCGCCAACCTGATGATGGAGAAAGGCGCCAAATCGGTGCGCGCCCTCGCATCGCACGCCATCATGAGCGATCCGGCTTCGCAGCGCGTCGACGACAGCGAGATGACCGAGATGATCTTCACCAACTCCATCCCGTTCTCCAAAGATTGCCGCAAAGCCACCATCATCAGCGTGGCCAAGATGTTTGCCGACACGATCAAGCGCGTTCACAACAACGAATCGATCTCGTCGCAGTACGTATTCAAATAAGAGACTCCCGCCGACACCGTCACAGCCACAGGACGGTGGACGCGACACAACACAAAAGGCGCAGCCAATCGGCTGCGCCACTCTTTTTTATCCCACCTCAATGGATTCATACAAGATCACAGAGGCGCTCCGGCGCCGGCTCGACATAGAACGACTCCGCCCGATGCAGGCGAAGATGATGGACACACGCAGCAGCGCCGTGATGCTCGCCGCGCCGACAGGCTCGGGCAAGACGGTGGCATTCGGATGCTACATGCTGCGGCGCGTAGGTGAACCGTGCGGCAAGGTGCAGGCCGTGGTGACGGTGCCCTCGCGCGAACTGGCTCTTCAGGTGTCGGACGTGGTGAGGCGCATGGCTTCCGGGCTTAAGACCACCACCGTCTACGGCGGCCACCGCGTGGCCGACGAACTGCCGACGCTCACCCCATGCCCCGACATAATCATCGCCACTCCCGGACGTCTGCTCGACCTGCTGCAGCGCGGCGCTCTGGAGATCCACGACCCGGCGACGGTGGTAGTGGACGAATTCGACAAGACCCTCGACCTGGGCTTTGCCGACGAGATGCAGCGTCTGATGCGGCGCATAGGGCGCCCGGGATCACTCGTGCTCACCTCCGCCACCCCTATGGATCACGCCGAGCTGCCACAGTGGGCGCAGCGCCCCGGATGCCAGACGCTCGACTATAGCGCTCCGGCCGAAAAAAGCGGCCATCTCGACCGGGTGGAGGTGGAAAGCCCCGTGCGCGACAAAGCCGAAACCCTCGCCGACCTGCTCTGCGCCATATCTGACGCCGGACAGCGCCGCACAATAGTGTTTGTAAACCACCGCGAGAGCGCCGAACGGCTTCACGAACTGCTGCGCCGCGACGGCATAGAGAGCGCGCTCTACCACGGCGGCCTGCAGCAGACCGATCGCGAAGCGGCCGTGGCACGTCTGCGCGGAGGGTCGGTGCCGGTGCTTGTGGCCACCGACCTGGCCGCACGCGGCCTCGACATAGAGGGTGGCATCGACGCCGTGGTCCACTACCATATGCCCCCTACCGCCGACGACTGGACCCACCGCAACGGCCGCACCGCGCGCAACGGAGCCGACGGCACCGTATATGTCATCACCGCCGAAGGGGAGAACATACCCGACTATGTGGTCACCGACCGACGCTGGCAGCCCGCTCCCCGCGACGGACGGGGTATTCAGGCCCCGATGGCCACCCTCCACATCAACGCCGGCCGCAAAGAAAAGATATCGAAGGGCGACGCCGTGGGCTACATCACAGCCCACACCGATCTAAAGGGGAGCGACATAGGCCTGATAACCGTCAACGACCACTCCACCCTCATAGCCGTCCCCCGACAGGCCGCCGACACCGTCATAGCCGCCTGTTCGCCCCACAAACTCAAAGGGAAGCGCGTGCGCATCACCCTCCTCTGACCCACCCCGATCTGTCGATAAAGGCATAAACTGCCGCGAAGAGTGTGGGTTTATGCGCTGCGGTGGATTTATGCGCTAAAGATGAGGTGGTTTCAAAAAAATTAGCTATCTTTGCGGCGCAATAAGTAAAGTCAATATAAAGTCTAACTTATTAACTACAACCAACATTTTTATTAACTAACCTAAATGGCTGAAAAAGAAATCAAAACAGCAGTTGAAGACTTCGACTGGGACGCATTTGAGAATGGCGACACCCATGCCGGCAAGTCGCGCGAGGAGCTTACGAAGACCTACGACGAGAGCCTCAACACCGTAAAGGACAAAGAAGTGATCGAAGGCACCATCATCGCCCTCAACAAGCGTGAGGCCGTGGTGAACATCGGTTACAAGAGCGACGGCATCATCCCGTTCAACGAATTCCGCTACAACCCCGACATCAAAGTGGGCGACAAGGTGGAAGTCTTCATCGAGAACCAGGAGGACAAGAAGGGCCAGCTTATCCTCTCCCACCGCAAGGCTCGCGCAGCCCGTTCGTGGGACCGCATCAACGAGGCTCTGGAGAAGGACGAAATCATCAAGGGCTACATCAAGTGCCGCACGAAAGGCGGCATGATCGTCGACGTGTTCGGCATCGAGGCATTCCTGCCCGGCTCGCAGATCGACGTCCGTCCCATCCGCGACTACGACATCTTCGTGGGCAAGACCATGGAGTTCAAGGTCGTTAAAATCAATCAGGAATTCAAAAACGTCGTTGTCAGCCACAAGGCTCTCATCGAGGCCGAGCTGGAGCAGCAGAAGCGCGAGATCATCGCCAAGCTCGAGAAGGGTCAGGTGCTCGAAGGCACAGTCAAGAACATCACCTCCTACGGTGTGTTCATCGACCTGGGCGGCGTCGACGGACTTATCCATATCACCGACCTTTCGTGGGGCCGCGTAAGCCACCCCGAGGAAGTGGTGCAGCTCGACCAGAAGATCAACGTTGTGATCCTCGACTTCGACGACGAGAAGAAGCGTATCGCCCTGGGTCTGAAGCAGCTCATGCCCCATCCCTGGGACGCTCTGGATTCGGAGCTCAAAGCCGGCGACAAAGTCAAGGGCCGCGTAGTGGTTATGGCCGACTACGGTGCATTCGTAGAGATCGCCCCCGGCGTAGAGGGTCTGATCCATGTCAGCGAGATGTCGTGGAGCCAGCACCTGCGTTCGGCTCAGGACTTCATGAAGGTCGGCGACGAGGTAGAGGCCGTGATCCTCAACCTCGACCGCGAGGACCGCAAGATGAGCCTCGGCATCAAGCAGCTTAAGAAGGATCCCTGGGAGGATATCGAAGTGCGCTATCCGGTTGGCTCGAAACACACCGCCAAGGTGCGCAACTTCACCAACTTCGGCGTATTCGTCGAGATCGAGGAGGGCGTAGACGGCCTGATCCACATCTCCGACCTGAGCTGGACCAAGAAGGTGAAACACCCCAGCGAATTCACCACTATCGGCGCCGACATCGACGTTCAGGTGCTCGAGATCGACAAGGAGAGCCGTCGCCTGAGCCTCGGCCACAAGCAGCTCGAAGAAAATCCCTGGGATGTGTTCGAGACCGTGTTCACCGTAGGTTCGGTACACGAGGGCACCATCGTAGAGATGGTAGAGAAGGGCGCCGTGATCCAGCTCCCCTACGGAGTTGAGGGCTTCGCCACTCCCAAGCACCTCGTGAAGGAGGACGGCACCTCGGCACAGGTTGACGAGAAGCTCAACTTCAAGGTGATCGAATTCAACAAGGACAGCAAGCGCATCATCCTCAGCCACAGCCGCATATTCGAAGATGAGGCCAAGGCAGAGCGCAACGAGGCTCGCAAGGCCAAGCGCGCCACAAAGCGTCAGGAGGAGACTCCGGTGATCTCGACTCCGATCGAGAAGACCACCCTTGGCGATCTGGAGGCTCTCGCAGCTCTCAAGGAGAAGCTTTCGGAATAATATCTCCGATATAACGACACGCCGCCGGCGGGCAGTCAGGGTTTTAGCCCTGAGTTGCCCGCCGGCTTTGTTTGTTTGGATGGGATGGATCGGAGCCATCAGAGGGGACGCACAGGCCGGGAGGGAGACAAGTGCAG
>NZ_PUED01000058.1 GCF_003024925.1 Paramuribaculum intestinale | reverse complement strand
TACTTTTTTTTTAGAGTTGGTTCTATGTTTGGATATGCTAGAGATTCTTTTTGCTAAATTATAAATCAACAACTTTCCCCGCAAGCTTTTATTTCACAAATTAACTCTATTTAATGCTCTCTGGAAAGACTCTTTCAGGCGCTTCGGCTGACTGCCTTGCAAATCATGATCCGGGGCTGATGGATTTGCTGCGATTTATGCGTAACTTTGCCGACACATATTTCCGACTATGAACAGACGCAAGAAAAAGAATGGCCGGCGCAGCGCACAGTCGCTCGTGGTCATGATAGTGATATTGGGCGCGATGTGGTTTGCCTCAGCCATACGCGCACGCGACGAGGCCAACGCAGCCGGAGAGAGCCGGACGACGGAACCCACCGGACAAACCGACAACACCATAGCCGTGCCCGGCGGTGAGCAGATGCTTGCAGTGGTCACCAATCCGAATCTGCGCGGCGTCGACGTGGAATACGCCGGGATGATAATGTCGTTCAACCCTTCGATGCATGTTCCCAACTGGGTCAGCTGGGAACTCACCGAGAGCGAAACGACCGGCCACGCCAAGCGCTTCAACAAGTTTATGGCCGACGAGAGCGTGGAGGGATGTGCCGAAACCTGGGACTACAATTACTCGGGCTACGACAGAGGTCACATGGCTCCCGCGGGCGACATGAAATGGAGCGACGAGGCGATGCGCCAGACCTTTTTTCTGACTAACATCTGTCCGCAGATGAAAAGCCTCAACACCGGTGCATGGAAACGCCTGGAAGAGAAATGCCGGCAATGGGCCAAGGCCGACAGCGCCATACTGATAGTGTGCGGGCCGGTGCTGACCGATACCCTCAAGGAGTATATCGGCGACAGCAGAGTGGCCGTGCCGGAACGTTTTTTCAAAGTAGTGCTCGCCCCATACGCCAATCCGGTGAGAGGTATCGGCTTCATCATGGACAACGGCCGGGTGGAGGGCGGAATGCAGTCGGCAGCCGTGAGCATCGATGAAGTGGAACGGGTGACGGGTCACGACTTCTTCGCGTGTCTGCCCGACGAGATAGAAACAAAAGTCGAGGCCGAGTGTGATTTCCCTTTCTGGAGCAATATAAAAGCAAAGCGATGATCGAATCAGACACAATATGCGCAATATCCACCCCGCCCGGATGCGGGGGCATCGCCGTGGTCAGAATAAGCGGTGAGAATGCCATTGGCATAGCCGGACGTATATGGAAAGGGAAGGCGCTCAGCAACGTCAGAGCGCGGACAAGCACACTCGGAGACATTGTCGACCCGGCGACAGGCGACACAACCGACACAGCTCTGGCTATGGTGATGCACGCTCCGCATTCGTTTACGGGCGAGGACACTGTTGAATTTTCCGTACATGGATCGACGTGGATCCAAAGCGAGATACTACGGTTGCTTATCGACTGCGGATGCCGCATGGCACAACCTGGCGAATTCACCCGTCGAGCCTTTGCAAGCGGCAAAATGGATCTGGCACAGGCCGAAGCTGTGGCCGACGTCATAGCCTCCACCTCTAAAGAGAGCCACCGAATAGCCGCGCAACAGATGCGCGGCGGGATATCACGACGTCTTGGCGAACTACGCTCTCAGCTGCTCGACCTTTCAGCACTGCTCGAACTGGAACTTGATTTTTCGGAAGAGGACGTGGAGTTCGCCTCACGGACACGCCTGCTCGACATCGCCCATAACGTCAAAAAAGAGGTTGCGACACTCGCCGCCTCATTCTCGAAAGGCAAAGCCATCAAAGAAGGGATACCGGTGGCAATCGTAGGCAACACAAATGCCGGCAAATCCACACTCATAAACGCTCTGCTTGAAGACGATCGGGCGATAGTGAGCGACATTCCGGGCACCACACGCGACACGATCGAGGACACCGTCAGGATCGACGGCATGGAATTCAGGCTCGTTGATACAGCCGGCATACGCACGACTGACGACACCATAGAGGCTCTCGGCATAGAGCGTTCACTAAAAGCCCTCAGGCAGGCACGGATAGCCATAGCAGTAATCGACACTACAACGCATCCGGACGATACAGGACAGATCCTGCGACGGGTAGAACAAGAAAAATCCGATGACACACTGATCGTCGTAGCGTTGAACAAATGCGACAGCGGCACAGCCGCCCCGCACAGACTGGCCGTGCAATCGATGACTCCGAACGCACGCATTATCGAACTATCGGCACTGCATGGCAGCGGCGTCGACACACTGCGTCAGCAACTTCTGGAACTCGCCGACCGACCGGCTCTGAACGACATAGTAGTAAGCAACGCCCGTCACTACGAGGCTCTTACGCTGGCCATGGAATCCATTACGCACGTGATTGACGGTCTTTCTGCCGACCTGTCGGGAGTACTTATTGCCGAAGATCTCCGCCAGACCCTGCATCACCTCGGCGAAATCACCGGCGACATCACCACCCCCGAAATTCTCTCAACAATCTTCAGCCGCTTCTGCATCGGTAAATAATTCATTGATACACAATGAAATACAATGACGATAATTGACTGTCATTGAGCGGAAAAACTTGAAGACATCGCATAACGCCTAATGCTGATAACGGTCAGTATTAGGCGTTTTTACGCACTTATTTGTACGGATATTGTACGTCGTTGACCATCTCCACCCCAAGCGTCAGCAAGGTGGTGGAGGATGTGGTACGTCACGGTACGTTGTGATACGCCACGATACAAAAATTGGTGAAATCAACACGTATGATATGAGTAGTAACATTAAAATCGAGAAAGTTTGTGAGTGGTGTGGCAACAAGTTCACCGCCCAGACTACCGTAACACGCTTCTGCTCGAAGCGTTGTTCAGAACACTCCTACAAGGAGAGAATGCGACAGAGAAAGATCGCTCTGTCTAATCAGGAAACGAAGCTACAATCCGGCAACGGCAGTAAGTGGCGAAATAAGGATTTCCTGACACCTACCCAAGCCGCCGAACTGCTCGGTATTGGTCGTATGTCTGTATACCGATATATTCGTGCCGGAAAAATAAAGGTCAATAGGTTTGACAGAAAGACTCTCATTAGCAAAGCTGACCTGTTGGCTATGTTCGACTTTCTTCCTCCGAGAGAAGAAAATCAAGTATCTGTTGAAAGGACAGACAAAACCATCACGGAATTTTATACCCGCGCTGAGATTCGGGAGAAGTTTGGCGTGAAGGATTCATGGATATATAAGGTAGTGGCCGAAAATAATGTGCCGAAGACTATTCTCCGGGGAAAGGCTTATTTCAGCAAGGCGCATATTAACCGGCTTTTCTCGGCAAGGAATGAGAATCCGGAAATCACGGAGTGGTATTCGGTCGAGGATATTCAACAGAAATATGGTATGACGCTGTCGGCAATCTATTCGCTGGTATCTAAGGTCGGTATTCCAAAACGTAAGGATGGGCCGAAGGTGTATTACTCCAAATATCATTTCGATGTTGCCAAAGGTGCGAAGTCGGCCGAGGATGTTGAGTTTATTTCGGTTGCTGATGCCATGGAGAAATACTCTCTGACTCGTGACCAGTTGTATCACTACGTCAAGACATATAAGATAACCAAACTCCGCTGTGGAAAGTATGTTAAACTGAACGCCAGAGAGTTAGCCGAGTTATTCAATCCTAAGATTCAGTTATAATCCGGTGATTTTGGTCACCGAACAACCACCATCTACATTTGTGAATTATAATCAGAAAAACGAATATGAAAGCATCAAGTATCTCTAAAGTCACTCTTCGTCAGGAGAAACTAAAAAGCGGCAAATTGTCGCTCTACCTCGACTTCTACCCACCTATCTGGAATCCGAATATCAAAAAAATGTCGCGCCGTGAATTCCTCGGTCTGTATCTCATTGCCGAACCGCAGGATAAATTCGAGATGGACTACAACGAAGCCATCTTAATAAAGGCGCGTGGCATACGTGCACAACGCGAGATGGCAATCATCAATGAGGAGTTCGGCTTCATCGACAAGACCAAGAAACATGCCGACTTCCTCGCCTACTTCGAGGACAAGGCTAAGTCGAAATATCAAAAGTGGGAGATTGTATATAAGCATTTCTGCGAGTTCACCAATGGGCGTTGCCTCGTGAAAGATGTGACCATCGGCTTATGCAACGACTTCCGGAGCCACATCCTCAGTCTGCGCGTCAAGAAAAAGAAGTATGCTAAAATCGCCACCAACTCCGCCGCCGGATATTGGTCAACATTCCGCGCCCTGCTCAAAATGGCATACAGAGAGGGACTGCTCAATGAGAATATCAACGACCATCTGGAATCCATCGACTGGGAGGAGCCGAAAATCAACTTCCTTGAAATTGAGGAAATCAGAAGACTTGCTACCACACCCTGCAAAGTAGATGTACTGAAACGAGCATCGCTGTTTGCTTGTCTCACCGGCTTGCGAATCAGCGACATCCTCCAGTTGAAATGGGACAATATCGAAGTATCACCTGATGGCGGCCACTGTATGCGCATCTGCACTCAGAAAACCAAGACACAGGCAACCCTTCCTCTTAACGAGGAAGCATTATCATATTGCGGAGAGCCGAACCGTGGACTCGTATTCAAAGGATTGAGTCGTGCCCATACCCGCGAGCCATTCAAGAGTTGGCTGAAAGCCGCCGGAATCACCAAGAAAATCACCTTCCACGGTCTGCGCCACACCTACGCAACGCTGCTGATAACCAATGGCACCGACATCTACACAGTCTCAAAGATGCTCACCCACAAAAACGTCGCCACGACCCAGATTTACGCCGAAGTCGTAAATCAAAAGAAACGTGACGCCGCCAACAGCATTACGTTGAAATAAATCCATCAGAATTTGGATGGAGTAAACTTTTTAGTTAACTTTGCAGTTGTATAATTGAGTATGGCTAATAGAACGATAAAAATATACAAAGACTACTTCAACGAGTTTTATGTGGCTCAGACAGATGCAGTAAGAAGAAAGATTAACTACTGCCTAAATGTCGTCCGCAGTGTTGACCGAGTTCCGAAAACAATACTCCGGAGCATGGAAAATACGGATGGTCTATATGAGATTCGAGTCGAGGTCGGAAGCAACATATTTCGCATATTCTGCTGTTTCGATGAGGGTTCATTGGTGATTCTGTTCAATGGATTCCAAAAGAAAACACAAAAGACGCCACCGTTACAGTTGGAGCGAGCAAAAAAGATTATGAAAGAATATTTTAAAGAGAAAGAAAATGGATAAAGTCAAGAAAGAAGCAATAATGAAGGCTCGGACTTTCGACGAACTTCTCGATGCCGAATACGGAAATCCCGGAACACCTGAGCGCGACCAGTTTGATGCTGATGCTGCGGCTTTCTGTCTTGCAGAGACACTTAAAGAGGAACGGCTTCGCGCCGGACTTACCCAAGAACAACTTGCAGAACGAATTGGCACCAAAAAGACATATATCTCTCGCTTGGAGAATGGAAAGTCTGATATCCAACTAAGTACCCTTTTCCGAATCTTCGAGGGATTAGGCCGACGAGTATCGCTGACAATCCTCTAACAGGATACTTTACAACTATGCTATTGAATGGAGGTCACTGATGTGGTCTCCATTCTTCATTTGGTATCGCTTTAACATTTTGGATGCGAACAATCGGAGGGGTTAAATTGTCTTTATAGATGTTTAATCATTTAACACCCCACCCAATATGAAAAATGCCCCAAACCGGGACACGATTATTCTCTGGAGTGCTGTAATAGCCGGAACCGGACTTCTCGCTCTGCTCGTTCGTCACGCTGCCATCTATCGGTTTGGCACCGATACCTTTACCGGAAATGTTCTTTTCGGTGTCATCTTCATTCTTCTCGTTGGTTTATACCTCGGATTACAATCCGTTATTGAAGATTTTTCCCGCACCATCTCCAATTTCTTCCGTCGCAAGGAAGCCGTTGTAATCGCCGAAACGACATCTGGCGAACAGATTGCCGTTCCTGCGATGTCTGAACCGCAACAAATGGATTACTGTTCCGAAGCGACAACAACTGACTGTGAAGTTTGGGAAGAGGATGTCGAATTTTCCAATAATCTTAATGAGCATCCTTATGAAGTCATTGATATAATGGACGATGGCACACGCCATATCAGATTTGCCGATGGCTCAGAAGGTTATGCCAGTGCAGGATTATCCGATGAGGAAATTCTCTTTGAGCATGAATATCAAAACAACTGTCCAGATTTTGATGAGGACGCAATATTTCAAGACTTTATCAGCGGGTTGACTGCGCAAGAGAAATATGACTATGAGAACAACATCAAAAGGGAAAAAATTGAATCAAATGAAGAATATGAGTATGGATGTTTTGCATCTGTGCCGGAACAGAATGTTATAGACAACCGTGATGGCACGACAACCATTGAAGAATACGAAAGCACAGTATTCATAACGGCAAACGGGGATGTTATTTTCCTTCACCAGTTGGACGAGATGATAAAATTCTATAACGAGCACAAGGAGACCACGGAGAAAATAATAACTCAGAAGAAAGAATGCGATGAAGCCTACGAGAAGCTGCTGCGTAACGAGGAACTATACAATACTGAACAGGTTACATTCATCTGTGCTTACATCACTTATACCATGCAAGGATTCATGGAATCACACGAACTTGACAAGTTGCACCTCAACGCCAGAATGTGGACTAAAACACCATTAGCAGAATTTAATGCTGTAAAACTCAGGAAAAAACATCAACTGTCAAAAGAAGACCTCAAACATCTCGGCTACAATATCGGAAAGTTTCTCCGATTGAAGGGACCAGTCATTGCAACCTTTGTAAAGACTGTGTTCTATGAACCTTTCAGTAATCTTCAAATACAAAGCATAAATTCAAAACTTACGGACACAAATCCGGACAAGGATAAAATACCCCTCCTGTCGCGAGAGCAGATGGATGCATTGTTTGAACATTTCAAACGTTATAAGACAATCAACCTGAAGGTTGTCGAAAACAAAGGTAAATCGAAGAAATAATTATTTCGTCCCAATACTGATTGCGGATAACACTGGTTCAGATCCAGAGTTATCCGCTTTCTTTATACCCTTACCCAACTATTTTGCCAAACCAGCTACCTAATACGACAACCTCATGAGTGTTTGATGATGTTCGTGTATCAGAGTTCCAGTTAAAGCATCGCCACTTGAATATAACTGCTTCATCGAGTTTCTAACCATATCATTTTTCCGGACAAATATTTTAACAACTAATAAGTTAGCTTTGACATCTCGGTTATTTTGAGTTTTCTAAAAGTGATTTTTCTAACCGACAACTCACTTTCTTTCAGTGCGGTTTTATTTCCGTAAACAAACTTGAAATTATTCGATATGGAAACATCCACAATCACCTTCGACCAGCTGCCACATGTGGTAAGCGGTCTCTCAGAGAAACTCGACCGGGTACTTGAGTTACTTGAAAAGGTAGGCGCAGCCAACCCTTTCAAACAACACAAGCCCTCCCGGAAAATCGTTCACGCGAAAGAGGCTTGCACGATTATCGGCAAGTCACTTTCGACCCTCTACCGCGCAATCAAAGCTCCGAATGACCCCATTCCGAGCTACAAGCGCGGCAAGCTCCTCTACTTTTATGAAGATGAGTTATACGCATGGATCGAAAACGGACGCAAACACGCCGTTGCTCCTTCCTTTGAAGAACAGGTGGCGGCTGTCACCGCAGGCATGAAACGCCGTCCGCGAGGAGGCTATAATTTCTGATGACTATGGAAAAGAATATTACTCTCGATACAGTCATCAGTGCATTGGCAAGTCATACCTCTGCCACAGCATCTGACTTTCCCATTGATGTGTTTCCGGCAAAACTGCAACGCTTAGTTCTGGAACTGCATACAAGTTGCGGCTTCCCTATCGACTACACCGCGTCGGCTATGCTTGCGGCTATCTCAGTTGCAATCGGAAATACCCATCGCGTGGAAGTGAAACGCAACTGGCGTGAATCAGCCATAATCTACATGGCAATCGTAGGCCGTCCCGGAGCAAACAAATCTCATCCACTCAACTTTGCAATGCGCCCACTGGTCAACGCCGACTGGAAAAACAATCAGGAGTACCAAAAACAGTTTCGTGCATATCAGGAAGCCATCGCTATGAGCCGCAAGGAGAGAGTCAATGCCGGTTATGACCAATTCCCAAAGGAGCCGAAACGTCTGCGTTACCTCGTATCGGACGTGACACAGGAGGGATTGAGCGTTATTCATTCCCACAATCCGAGAGGTCTCTGCCTTTGGGTTGATGAATTGGCCTCTTGGTTCAAAAACTTCACGCGCTACAACAATGGGTCTGAGGAACAATTCTGGTTGTCGGCATTCAATGGTAGCACCACAATGTCAGACCGCAAGAACTCTCAGAATTCCATTTTCATCAAATGTCCTTTCATCTCGGTTGTCGGCACAATTCAGAAACGTCTGCTGACTGAACTCGCCAATGGTGAACGTGCAGCCAACGGTTTTATCGACCGCATACTGTTCGCTATGACCAAGACAACCGCCAAACCGAGATGGAATGAGGAGGAAGTGCGTGAAGACCTTGACCGAGACTGGGAACGTATCCTCAACCGACTTCTATCTGTGCCCTGTAATCTCAACGAGAATCAGGAGCCGCAGCCGATAATCATTCGGTTTGACAACGAAGCAAAGAAATCGCTATATGTGTGGCAACATCGCAATGCTGAGTTGTGCGACAGTGAGATGAGCGATAATGTTATCAGCTTCTTTTGCAAACTTGAGATCTACGTGCTTCGATTCTGTCTGATACTCCGCATGGCTCGCTGGGCAGTTTTAGACGAAACTCAAAGTCCGGAGATGATCGAGGTTAATGATGTCGATGGCGCTATCCGGTTGGCTGAGTATTTCCGTCAGAACGCCCTTGCGGTAATCACATGCGTCAGCGAGGAGAAACTGAACGACTTACACCGCACCGTATATGACCATCTCGCCGATGAGTTCTCAACTGCCGATGGCATCAAGACCGCCGAACGGTTCGGAATGAAAGACCACACATTCAAGATGTTTCTCACGCGCAATCTGAACACGCTTTTCAAGCGAATCCGCCAAGGATGGTACCGTAAGATGTCATGTTACTCCACTAACAATGTTACTGCCGATGGAGAAGTTTGACCACTCAATAGTCGCCTCAACTATGCGCAGTGGTCATCCTCGGATAAGAGATGTCACAGGGCAATCGAATAGCTAAAGAGTACAAGGTATTCACATAACTAAGATTATTAACCGGACGAAAGTCCTCAAAAAAAATGAATAATATGGCAACATCAAAAAATCCCGCTAGTCAGTCATCTGAAATGACTGACGCACCTAAGAATCCCCAAATGTCTAACCCTTCTAAAACTGAGAACTCTATGGAAAATTCTATCTTTCCCGAAACTCAGCAATCCGCTGAGATTGGCGCGGCCACTCAACCCAAACCGTCGCGCCCCAACGCCAAGCAACGCAAGCTTGACCTCGAAGATTACCGCACTGCTTTCTTCGCTCCGATTAAACTCGGAAAGGACAACAAGCATCAGGTGGCAATCAGCAATGACACGTTTGAGCGCGTGGACAAGATTGCCCGCATCTTCGGCGGTTCGGGCTACAGCGTCAGCAGCTTCGTTGAGCACATCATCAACGAGCATCTTGACGGCAACGCCGACAACTACGGAAGCTGGTTCGCAATAATCAGCAAGTCGTTCTAATCGCCATAGCGACTATAATGAAAATGGCATAGCCATCGGAGCGCCACGCGAAGCGTTACCGGGAGAGAAACGTAGGGTAGCAAGGTAGTGGCAACGTAAACTTTTGCCGACCTTGCACCCTCCGTTACCGGGTGGCTGACTACGCTCCCGATGGTCACAGTCAACTGATTTATTCATCTTAAAACTCTGTCATAATATGACTTTTACAAAGAGGAAATCCGCATCAAAGAATGCGGCTGATAAGCCCAAGAAACTCCGGGTTGTGAGCGTCCGACTCACAGAAGAAGAGTATCAGCAGGTAGTTGAAAATTGCCGCAAAGCCGGCAGAAAATTGTCGGATTTCTGGCGACGGGCACTGCTCAACGCCAAGATAACGGCACTCGCCACACCAGAAGATATGGCGATACTTCGTCAGATTGGGAGCATGAGCAACAACCTGAATCAGCTTGCTACGGTAGCCAACGCGACCAAAGACTTCAAGCTCGTTAGCTGGGAAGTGCAGGCCCGCAGCAAGGAATTGAAAACCCTTTACAACAACTTATCAAATGGTTGGAAGCATAACTAAAGGGAGCGATTTTGGCGGCTGTGTCCGCTATGCGCTCGCCGTGGATGAACCCGGCAAGGAGGCTCGTCTGCTCTACGCCGAGGGCGTTTTGAGCGACACACCTCAGGATATTATCAATGGTTTTGAGTGTCAGCGACATCTCAACCAGCGTGTTCAACATTGGGTAGGCCACATCTCGCTGTCCTATTCTCCCGAGGATTCGGCAATACTCACCGATGAAAAAATGGTGAAATTCGCCCTTGAATACATGGAGCGGATGGGTATCAAAAACACCCAGTTCATCATTGCCCGACACCTCGACAAAGAGCATCCTCACTGCCATATCGTGTTCAACAGAGTGGGCAATGACGGCAAATGCGTCAGCGACAGCTGGGAATATTATCGGAGCAATGACATCTGCAAGGAGCTGAAATTGAAGTACGGACTGACCTTCGGGGAGGGGCGCGACAAGGTGAAAACTCACCGACTCAAAGGTCGAGACAAGGCCAAGCAAGAGGTGTATGTCGCCGTGCGTGATGCACTGAAAGTCGCCAAAGATTGGACTACTTTTCAGCGAGAACTCGCCAAAAGCGGTGTATCGCTCCGCAAGAAATACCGTCGCGGCACCACCATTGTCGAAGGTCTGTCTTTCGTGAAAGGTAAGCATAAGTTCAAAGCTTCGGAGGTCGCAAAAAAGAGAAAATTCTCTTTCGCTAACATCGACCGTATTCTCAACGAGAACAAAAACGGACGTTCTCAAACGGCATCTGCCACTCCTGCCGTGCCTCGCCCGACGGCACCAAGGGCACCGAAGCCGGAACCGAGCATAGCATCAAAAGTGATAGAAGCCGGACTTGAAATCGGCGAGAATCTCGCCGAAGGGCTCAGTGGTCTGTTCAAACTCGGACCCGGCTACGACGCCGAACAGGAGGCCATGAACAACGAGATGGAACGCCGCCGCAAAAAGGCCAAACGCAAGGGCCGCAGTATTTAACCCCACAAAAAAAGAAAAATGAGTAAAGAAAATGAAAATCCCACCGAGGGTTTCCTCGGTAACATCGCCGAAGAATTAGGTACACTCTCCGGCACCTGCAATGAAATCAAGGAAGCGCAGCTCAACTGCGCCACCACCGATGATCTCGCCAAGTTCAAGGATGAACTGGACAATAACCTCGTGCTCTACACTCACGCGATTAGAACTTCAACTGAAAACTGCGAGGGAGCTGTCAACCAATCCACCGACCAAATCTGCGATTCAATCACAGACTTTAAGGATGACTTCAACCAAAAGTTTGATGACTTCAGGGCTAATCCTCCTGTGCAGAAAGTCGAAAAGACTATCCGTATCGCACGCGAATCATGGCAGTGGTATCTCACCCTTGGTTTCACCGTATTCTCAACGCTCTTGTTTTTCGCAATGACCTTCTGGCAGGAAGGGCGCATAGAGCAATGCAGAATATCCGACATCAAGTACCATTACATCTTGATGAATGGAGGTGTCGGAACAGTAGGGCTCGACAGCATCGAAAGCTGGTTTAACGACCCGAAGAAGGTGAAACAAATAGAGGCAGAAGTCCGAGCCTATGAGGAGAGAGTGCAAGAAACAGCACGCGCCCTTGACCAGAAGCACCGCCTCGAAGAGAAAATCAACGAACTCAACACACAATCTCAAAACTCAAAAAAATGACAAACATCACCAACAAAACCCTCTCGACAATCGCAGCTCACCGTATCAAAGACCTGTTTGATGACTTCTGTATCTACGTCGCTAAGCGCTACGGTGCCAGCTACGATGATGCAATCTGCGACTGGAACTGCGTCGGCGCAACCTTCCGCTACTTCGGACGCAACATCCACATCCAGCTCAAAATCTGGGAACACAGCAACGGCCACAACAACCTTCCCGATTACATCATCATCGTATCCGACTTCGTGACCGGTAGCGGCAACGCCCAAGACGAAACCGAGTTCCGGGCCCTATGCCACTTCATCTTCGAGCGTGGCACCCGTCACGGGTTCAAACACCTCGCCGTCGAGACTCCTATCGTCACCTTCACCAAAGAAGTTGCCGTCCCCAACACCCTCATCCCCTGCATGAAGTTCGCGTAATCGATTAATCAAACAACTCCCATATGAGCCTTGCGATTCATATGGGAGTTGTAATATTTAAAATTACGTTATATTGAATTTTTGAAGTATGGCTTTCAATTCCTTTTCCGAAAGACCGTTTGGATGCCGTTCCGGATGTTGCCATTCTCCAGTTTCTTCATATATCATTTGAAAAACTACCCATTCCATACACCATGGAACAAATGTGTTAAAAATATTAGAAGTCCGGTTCCACTCGTTGTTATCTGGATCATACAGGCATAATCGACCATCGTTCTTGTATATATGCTGTGGATTCTCGAATGTTGGTGATAAAAGCCAGCATTTCGGCGCATCATATCCATTATATACAATTTTAGCAGTACAATCAACGCCAACAATGTTGAAGTGTAAATTACATATCAATTTAGGCGACTGTCGCATGCCATAGAAAGACGTGGAAACAAAAGATTTATCATAGTGAGCATTGAGCAGTTTAGCCTCATATTTTATACGTGCTGCGTATATGCTCATATTGCTAACTATCCGATTCCCATGAAATTTTCCCATTAATCGCCAAAGTTAGTATGAGTTGCACCTGCGACTCCGGTTGTCAAGGCTCCGAATGCTCCAGTAGTACCTACTCTCGCTGTTTTCGAAAGAATCGAGTCGCGAAGAGCGTTAAGCTTCGATTGGGTTTCATTATCCTTATCTTCACCTTCTGGGAATCTCGAACCGAGATGTTTTTGCCAAATTCGGCTAGCTTTCTTTTCATTCGGTTCATTTATTGCCTTGGTTGCATCATCTATGAATTTTTGGAGGTACTCCTTGATTTTATTCTTTTTGTCGTCGGAGTAATTGTCAAATATATCATCAAATGGTTCTGCAGGAACTTTACATTCGAACCTATCTTCCAAGGATGAGAGTATTTCCTTGAGAGTATCACGTAACGCTATATCGTCTCTGCCGTCCTTTTTCTTTTGGTTCTTTACTGTCATGATGGTCCAAGCGAGTCCCGGTGGCATGGATTCACGAATATTGTCCGCCCATGCCTTAAGGTATTTGATAAGATGGACAAGTTGTGAGTTGTCTTTCTTTTTACCATTAAACCATTCGACGATTCCTTTGGCATCACTTTTCTCAAAACCCACGCTTTTGATTGCAAGTTCAGGGATCTCATCTCCTGTTTTATCTTTACGATAGATAGGCAAATCAATATGGTAACCTGCGGAATACTTAATTCGTATACATTTATTCTTCTTGGATGGAGTTGCCGAAGTAGTACCGTCCACAGCATCGAAAACCCATTGTTGCAGAGTTGCAGCCGAGACATCAGGCTTAGGCTTTATATAGACGCCAAGATCCAGATCGCATTCGTCATCCTTTGTGCGTATCGATGTGCCCATTTTATATGACCCTTGAATAAAGAACTCAGGGGTGTACTCAGAATGATTCTTCTGAAAATACGACACGATTTTATCTTTGAGATTATCCTTGGAAGTTCTCATGCTTGTGGTTTTTGAATCCACTATGTCGAGTTTCTCAAGAAACTCATCAAACAATTTTTGACAATTTGCCATGTTATGAAAATGTGTAATGGGGTTTAAATTCTTGTTTTTCTGTTGTTGTAAAGATTGTTTTTATTGTGCAACAATTATCACGATAAAGTAGGTGACCAGCATGAAGCATCTTTCTGATTGTGGTCGTTGAAGTGGAATCAAGTGTTATGCGTTCATTTTCGGAGAATTGGTGTTGCAACCTAAAATAGGTAAAT
>NZ_PUED01000057.1 GCF_003024925.1 Paramuribaculum intestinale | reverse complement strand
GGACATGCAGCCTGGCCATATTGCGACTAATATGTTAACATTTTAATTAAAACGATCACAATGGATTTAATTAAAGTTGTCGAGGAAGCTTACGCTACCGGCAAGAAACATCCCGAATTCGGTCCCGGCGACACCATCACCGTGGCCTACCGCATCAAAGAGGGTAACAAAGAGCGTATCCAGCAGTATCGCGGTGTGGTAATCCGTATCTCGGGCGACGGCGACAAGAAGCGTTTCACCGTCCGCAAAATGAGCGACAACATCGGTGTGGAGCGTATCTTCCCCATCGAATCGCCGTTCATCGACTCTATCACCGTCAACAAGTATGGCAAGGTGCGTCGCGCCAAACTTTACTACCTCCGTGGCCTTACCGGCAAGAAGGCCCGCATCAAGGAGCGCCGCGTCAACGTTGCGAAATAAGCTGCAACACCGACAAAAAAGCATCCGGGCAGTCCGGGGATTTATCCCCTCGACTGCCCGGCATTCTTTTATGCTTTATAAGCCTCAGGACTCTGCTTCAGCTTCGGGAGCGATGAGCTTATAGCCCTTGCCGTGGATGTTGATGATCTCGATTGACGGATCGTCGCGCAGATGTTTGCGCAGCTTCGTGATATACACGTCCATCGAACGGGCGTTGAAATAATTGTCGTCGATCCAGATAGTCTTTAGAGCGAAGTTACGCTCAAGAATCTCATTGACGTGAGCACACAGCAGGCTGAGCAGTTCAGACTCCTTGGTGGTAAGCTTGGTCATCTTGTCGCCAATCATCAGAGTCTGCTTCTGTGTGTCGAAAGTAAATTGTCCGATCTTGTACATCGTGATCTCCTTGCCCTTCTTGCCCTTTACGCGGCGCAGTATGGCCTCGATTCTGAACACGAGTTCCTCCATAGAGAAAGGCTTGGTGATATAATCGTCAGCACCGATCTTGAAGCCCTCGAGGATATCTTCCTTTATCGATTTCGCGGTAAGGAATATGATGGGCACCTCCGAGTTGACCGTGCGGATTTCCTGCGCGAGTGCGAATCCATCCTTTTTGGGCATCATCACATCAAGCACACACAAGTCGTACTTGCCTTTCAGGAAAGCCTTGTAGCCGCTTTCGCCGTCGGCAAACAGATCGGCATTATAGCCCTTGGCCTGGAGGTATTCGCGAAGAAGCATACCGAGATTCTCGTCGTCCTCGCAAAGCAGTATACGCAGTCGTTCTTCCATAATAATTTGTTTTTATATGTTTGTATTCATCTTTTCGCAAGCGGCAGAGTGATTATGAATCGTGTACCTTGCCCGAGTTCACTCTCCACCGTTATCTGTCCGCCAAGCTCCCTCACCATTTTGTTGACATAGGCCAGACCGAGTCCGAAGCCTTTGACATCATGCAGGTTGCCAGTCGGCACTCTATAAAATTTCTCGAATATTTTCTTTAGATCCTCACGACGGATACCGATGCCGTTGTCGGCCACTGTCACTTCAAGACGTCCGCCCGACACGTCGCGTGTTGTCACCGAAAGTTTAAGCGACTCATCCTCACGACGGTATTTGACGGCATTGTCAAGCAGATTGAAAATCACATTGGTGAAATGCATCTCGTCGACATGAATGATCGACTGTTCCGCCTTGAGCACAGCCTCTATATGGCCGCCATATTTCTCCACCTTGATCTTGAAAGTGTGGATAATATTCTCGACAATGGTGTTGGCATCCACATCCTGAAGTTTAAGTGTGGCCTTCTGACGCTCGAACATCGACATCTGCAACACCTTCTCGACCTGAAAACGCAACCGCTTCGTCTCATCGTTGATCACATTGGATATGTGCTCAAGCATATTCGACGACTTGCGTACAGAGCTGTCGTTGAGCATCTGCGCGGCAAGCGATATGGTGGATATGGGAGTCTTGAACTCATGTGTCATGTTGTTGATGAAGTCGTTTTTCATGTCGGTCAGCTTCTTCTGGCGGAAGATCAGGTAGATTGTTATGACAAACACCACCAGCAGCACAAACGTCATGATAAACGCCGGAATGATATAGTTGAGCGACGACATGATGTAATCACGCTTGGTGGGGAAGTAGACCTTGAGGTAATACATCAGATTGCGCGTATCGTTGGGAAAAAGCGTCTGCACAAACATATTGTCATTACCCACCTGCTCAGGCATGTAGCCAGCCGAATGATACACCGCGGCACCCTGACGGTTGACGACAGCGAATTCAAACGGCAGGTCAAGGCCGTTGTTGGCCAGTTCCATTCTGAGATATGTGGCCACCTTACCCGAATCTGCGCGTTCGGCGATCGGACGTGTGCTCGACTGGCTTATCATGCGCAGTATCACCTCGTTCATAAGCGTGCGCTGCTTAAGATACTGTTCCTGCAGTATCTCATGGGTCGGCCGCTGGCGCTGACGCGGAGTAAGAGTTATAGTCGGATCGAGCGCATTGAGATCGCCTTGCAGCGTCAATGCTCCCTTCTTGCCTTCAGGAGTGGTGAAAGAATACTGTATGCCACCCTGCTCGCCCGATGACGACGAGTAGCGTGGCAATACCGAGGTTTCGATCTGAGCCACATCCTCTTCAAGAAAATACTGCGTTTCGTCCTGCTCCAGATTGCCGGTGACAGCGTAAAGCGACCGCTTCACGCCTTCTGCAAACTGGTCATCGCGCATACGCAGTATGTTCTTCATGTACATCACCTGCACATACAGAAGCCCCGCAAATGTCAGAGCCATTATGATGGTTATTGCCCAGATTGTCGATTTTTTCATTTTATCACTTTACAGCCGTCAAGCGGCTATATGTTTTTTAATTTATTATGTTAACGCTTGAGATGCCCGAATTGTTAGCGGAGCATAAAAAAGTCAATACACCCGGTTTTAACACTTCGTGCCAAAATTAACAATTAAATGTGAATTTCGCAAATTTAATACGACAATTTGATACCGGCGATCATTGTATATAAACGACGTATATAAACGACGTCGCGCTGCCCGCATGAGGCAACGCGACGACCTTTTATCGTATTATAACCCGGATTTACATGTGAAGTGCATCTTCATCATCCGACGCCACATACTGACCGCCGGCAGGAAGAGTACGGCCGAGCAGCAGGTATCCGAGGATACCCGAGACAAGCGATCCCACCACAATGCCGAGTTTGGCATGATTGAGCAGATCGGCACCATGCACACCCATTCCGGCAAACGACAGATTGGCGATAAACAGCGATACTGTAAATCCGATACCGCCAAGCATCGCCACTGACGCCATCATCTTCCAGTTGGCACGCAGCGGCATCGGGGCGAGATGGAGCTTTACAGTCAGCCACGAGAAAAGGAATATACCCGCGCACTTGCCTATCACCAGACCGCATATTATCGCAAGCGATATACCTTCAACAATCGACAACGGATCAAGGTTGAGCAGAAATATGCCGGCGTTGGCAAAGGCAAACAGAGGCACTATGAAGTTATTGACCACCGGATGCAAGGAGTCTTCGAGATCCTGCAGAGGCGATATCACTTTGTCGGAAGCATACTCTATCATTTTGAGCCAGTCCATCTGCTCACGGTTGAGTATGCTCGACTGTTCGAGATGCTCATCGTCCTCATACTTGAAGTGAGCTATCGAGGCGCGAATGATCTTCACATATCGACGAGGCTTGAACACGGGCGATGCCGGCACACAGAATGCCACCAGCACTCCGGCGATTGTAGGATGCACGCCCGAATTGAGAAACAGAAACCACACACATCCGCCAATACCGAGGTAGAATATCTTGCTCTTGATGTGCATAGCACTGCCAAGCAGAAGCACTCCGAGAAGCACTGCAGCATAGACCAGCAGCATATATTCGATATGCGACGAATAGAAAGCCGCAATGACTATGATGCCGCCTATATCGTCGACCACAGCCAGAGTAGTAAGGAAAATCTTCAGCGAAATCGGCACCCGCGAACCAAGCATCGCAAGCACTCCCAGCGAGAATGCGATGTCGGTGGCCATCGGTATAGCCGATCCTCCTACATAGTCAGTACCCTTCGACAGCATGTAGAAAATAACCACCGGCACTATCATGCCTCCGAGAGCGCCCATGATCGGCAGCAAAGCCTGCTTGAACGACGACAACTCTCCGACAAGCACCTCGCGCTTGATCTCAAGACCTATCGAAAAGAAAAACACAGCCATCAGAGCATCGTTGATAAACTCCAGCATATTCATCGGCTCTCCACCATGGGAGAACAGATTGAAGCCGCCTATCTGCAGCCTCACCTCCTGTTCCCAGAACTCAAAATAGTAATGGTTAATAGCCGGGATATTGGCCACTATCATGGCCAACAGAGTAGATATTATCAGAATATTTCCGCCTGTAGCATGGCGACGTATGGCCTGACGTGCCGCAAAAAACGGAGCATGATGCTCACTTTCGACAATGTTGTTGATTTCGCTTGACATTTCGGTCGGTTGTTGTAACGGAGAGAGCGGTTGAAACAATATAAATTTATCACACAATAATATCACCCGTCTGCAGTTTCCTCATTCGGTTCACATATATGCAAAACTTGCCGATCACAAGACCGAAGACGGACATAATGTCAGATCAGTCGAGCTTGAGCACAGCCAGAAATGCTTTCTGAGGCACCTCGACCGAACCGATCTGCTTCATGCGTTTCTTACCCTTCTTCTGCTTCTCCAGCAGTTTGCGTTTACGGGATATGTCGCCTCCATAACACTTTGCGGTCACATCCTTACGCACAGCCTTGATGGTTTCACGCGCTATGATCTTGGCGCCGATAGCTGCCTGAATGGCTATATCAAACTGCTGACGCGGTATCAGCTCCTTCAGCTTCTCGCACATGCGGCGGCCAAAACCCACTGCATTGTCGGCATGAGTGAGGGTCGACAAAGCATCGACACTTTCGCCGTTGAGAAGTATATCGAGCCTGACAAGCCTCGACTCCCTGAAATCATGCAGATGATAGTCAAACGAGGCATAACCCTTGGATATGCTCTTGAGTTTATCGTAGAAGTCGATTACGATTTCGCCAAGCGGCATATCGAACGTCATCTCCATGCGGTTGCCGGATATGTATTCCTGCTTCACGAGTATGCCGCGCTTCGACAGGCAGAGGGTCATTATCGGGCCTATGAAATCGGCCACAGTGATGATCGACGCCCTGATGTACGGTTCCTCGATATGATCTATCAGCGTTGGTTCGGGCAATCCCGAAGGATTGTGCACTTCAGTCATGTTGCCATGCTTGTCAAACACCCGATAGGATACATTGGGCACGGTTGTGATTACATCCATGTCAAATTCGCGACCGAGGCGTTCCTGTATGATCTCCATGTGAAGCAGACCGAGGAATCCGCAACGGAATCCGAATCCGAGCGCCGCCGACGATTCAGGCTGGAATGTCAGCGATGCATCATTGAGCTGCAGTTTTTCGAGCGATGCACGGAGATTCTCGAAATCCTCTGTCTCTATAGGATATACTCCGGCAAACACCATAGGTTTGACCTCTTCGAATCCAGCTATAGCCTCGCTGCACGGACGGTCGACATGAGTGATCGTATCGCCCACTTTCACCTCGCGCGAGGTCTTGATACCTGATATGATATATCCGACATTGCCGGCCGAGAGCTGCTGCTGCGGCGCCATGTCAAGTTTGAGCACGCCGATCTCGTCGGCATGATATTCCTTACCCGTCGACACAAACTTCACAAAGTCACCGCGGCGGATCGTGCCGTTGACAATCTTGTAATATGCTATGATGCCTCTGAACGGATTGAACACAGAGTCAAATATGAGAGCCTGAAACGGAGCCTCCGGATCGCCATCGGGAGCCGGTATGCGGGAAATGATCGCCTCAAGAATCTCCGGCACACCAAGGCCTGTCTTGCCTGACGCACGGATGATATCCGAATGATCGCAGCCCAACAGATCCACTATCTGATCCTCTACTTCTTCAGGCTTGGCGCTGTCAAGATCCACCTTATTGACCACCGGGATGATTTCAAGATTATTGTCGATAGCCATGTAGAGATTGGATATCGTCTGAGCCTGAATGCCCTGCGAAGCATCGACAATCAGCAACGCTCCCTCACATGCCGCGATGGAGCGCGAAACCTCATAGGAAAAGTCAACGTGTCCCGGAGTGTCGATAAGATTCAGCACATATTGCTCATTGCCCGAAACGTAATTCATCTGTATGGCATGGCTCTTGATGGTTATGCCACGCTCACGCTCGAGATCCATATCGTCAAGCACCTGAGCCTGAAGATCCTTACCCTCAACGGTGTGGGTGTATTCAAGCAATCTGTCGGCCAGAGTACTCTTGCCGTGGTCAATATGGGCTATTATGCAGAAGTTGCGGAGATTCTTCATTATATTCGTGATTTTCGCCACAAAGTTACGAAAAAACCACTACATAGGCAAAAACCGCCTCGGCATGCACTCCATTGCTCCATCCATTTGCTACATATCCTCATGTGCTTCGCAAAAACAAACTGGATAGCAGTCGCTGTCAGAATATTGTTCCATCAACAAGGCTGGATTTATCTTGAAAAAGATTAGCCCATGGGGTCGGTCGTGTATTGACGCATAGAGACGCTGACAGATCTAAAAAAGACCATGTTAGATCGTTATACAAAGAGGAGATAAAGTTCATAAATTAGAACAGGGAGGTTTCCCTCCCTGCAATGCTCGCGCCGTAGCGTTGGCTAACCCTTTCAGGCTATCACAAAAGTAATAGTTTTCTTTTACACTCCAAACGATGACACCGCAAAAATTTCGCGAATTTGCCGAAAATTCCCTCAAAAATGCGACTGCTCGATTCAAACGGCCGTCTAAAGTCGTTCGAACAGTGGTCAAACGATGTCCAGTCGATAGCCTCCCACCAGTTCGGGCCGTGGCTGCGTACGGAGTATGACACGGCCGTTATCCGGGCGCATCAGGCGGCGGAGTGGCAGCGGTTTGAGCGTGACAAGGATGTGCTCCCCAACCTCCGGTGGGTGCCGTCGACGTCGCCCAATCCGGGCGCGGATCATCGCATCTACTGGGGTACGATCCTCCCAGTGGATCATCCGTTCTGGTCGCGACACCGGCCGGGCGACCGATGGAACTGCCAGTGCTCGCTGGAGTCGACCGACGAGCCGGCGACAGGGATCAAGCATGAGGATGCGGTGGATCCGCGCAAGGATGGACCCCACAAGGGACTCGGCGACAATCCGGGCAAGTCCGGCAGTCTGTTTGGTCAGGATCATCCGTATTATCCAGACAGCTGCTCATCGTGCCCGTTTGCCGGAGGACTCAAAAACCGCCTCGGCATGCGATTCGGCAATAAAAAGAAGGATTGTAACAGCTGCCGCCAAGCCGACAATGCCATCCCCGACGAGGAGGTCGAGCGCAAGAAGCAAAACCGCGCGAAATATCGAGAATTGAAAAACAACCCCGAATGGCGCGACGTGGAATACGACAAGCGTACAGGCGGATTGCGAGCCCAACATGTCGGCCATATCACCCATGACGGCCTCAAGGCGGAGCGCTTCTTTGAAGGTCTTACATCCACGCAGCTCGAACTCGAGTGCCAGGCGGAACTCTTCCGCATGGGGCGCGTCGCCTTACTCCTTGATGAGTCAAAAAAGAAGAATGGAAATAAGCTTGCCGCTCTTGATCTTGAACTGGATGGAGAGGCTATGGATATACGCTCTATAACAGGGCACGGATGGTATTCGCACGCGCTTGCAGCTAAAAACAGACAATTGACCAACTACAATGCCCGCGAAGATGTTGAGCATCCGTCTAATTCCGTCTGTCTGTATTTTCATGACCCATCATTGTTCGACCACAAAAAGATGGTGAAATCAATAGCACAATTTCGACATTATCGTGATATGCACGGCGATCTACTAAAACGACAAATTAAGCATGTTTATTGCGTAATAAAAGGGTCGAAAGAGCTGCTGAAATATGATATATAAAAAATAAGCCGGGTCCCCAATAGGGGTATACCCGGCACACCTTGGCATGATAGCCTTGCGGCTAAAGTCCATTGCAAAAGTAACACTTTTCTCTTACACTCCAAACAATGACACCGCAAAATTTTCGTGAATTTGCCGAAAAAAGGCAAAAAGAGCTCGCAAAACTTCTCCGCAGCGATCTGCCGCGGCTCATGGGAACAAAGGCGATGCAGCATTTCCGGGGCAATTTCGCCCGGGGTGGCTTTCTGGATGATAACCTGCAGGCGTGGCCGTCGACATGGCGCCAGCAGACCCTCTCCGGGGCTGACGGGCAGCGCGGACCGCTGCTGTCGCGCACCAACACCCTGCGCAACCGGATTCTGTTCAAACTTGCTCCGGGGCGCGTGCGCATCTACAACGATCTGATATATGCCGCCATCCACAACAACGGCGGCAGCATCACCATCACACCCAAGATGCGTAAGAAGTTTTGGGCGATGTATTACAGGACGTTGGGCACGAGCAAGGCCACTGCCGACAACGGCAAAGGCCGCCACAAAGGCAAGACGGTGACACATCTCAACGCCACCGCCGAATCAGAAAAATGGAGGCGTATGGCTCTGACCAAAAAGACACGATTTGTGATGCCGCAACGCAAATTTATCGGCCCATCGCAGACTCTCACGCGTGAGCTGCGCCGCACCGTCGAGGATGAGATCCGCAAAATATTAACCCCATAATAACAACCAAAATGGAAGAACTGTACATCAACATCATCAATCGGATCGCGGCCGAAGTGCCGGAGCTGTCGCTGATCGACGAGGATTATGGCCAACTGGAGATGTCGGCCGAGGACGACGCCTATCCTGTAACCTACCCCTGTGTGCTGATCGGCAATGACGAAACCGAGTGGGAGGATCTGACCGGCGACACCCAGCGCGGCCGCGCGACGCTGACCGTGCGCCTCGCCACCGATTGCTATCACGACACACATTACACATCCGGCACATATGACCATGTGCGCGAGCGTCGCCGGCTGCTGCGCAAGGTCTATCGGGCGCTGCATCGGTTTAGGGCTGCGCCCAATGCCTCGGCGCTTACGCGCGTGCGCAGCAGGGGGTACTCCATGCCGCACGGTATCAAGGTATCTGAGATGACTTTTGCGTTTAGGATCTCCGATCAGATCTGATCGGCAAATAGCCGCAGTTGATCGGCGGTGAGCCGCGGGGCGCGTATTTTGGGGACCGGCTTAAGCCCCTCGATGCGACCCTCGCGGCTCGCTTTGCGTATGATGGCCATGATGCGCTGCTCGCTCAAAAAAAACTCCCGCTCGGAGAGTATGCGCAGCGCGTCGTCAAAACGCAGTCGCTGAGTCTCGGTCCAGTAGTAATAGCGCCGGCATAGCGCCTCATTACGTAACTTGATTAATTCTCGATCCCTACCTTTGGCCATGTGCAAGATTTGTGCTCTCCAATGCAAAATTACGAAAAAATGCGCAGACTCCCACGAGCCTGCGCACCCAAAACCAAATCAATCTGTAATATCTACCTGTTTTTTGTTGCTGTCTAATATCCGACGGCCTTAAGCGTCGCCACTACCTCGTCGACGATCATATCTGTACGGATGACGCTCTTGTCGGTCATTACGACCCATGCGCTGTCGTCATGCTCCTCGATGACGGCGATGCTCTCCGGTCTGACGTAGCAGATCTGAGTCTGCTGATCGGGGCCTGTGCCCACGACTCTGCGCAACTTGATCATGACGCTGCCTCCTCTCTCTTTGGCTCGACAAAAAAGCTCTCCTCCTGCACCACGAGGATGCCACACAGCGCCATCTCATGCAGCAGCGGACGTGCTGCCTCCTCCGGCTCGTCGTCACGCCGACATGGGAGGTTGCGGTCAGCCAGGAGGCGATCCTTGTCTACCTCCTCTTTTGTGCGGATATAGTTCGGGAGGCGATCCTTGACGAGCTCCAGAGCGTCGGCCCATGTGGTGCCGCGCGCGGTCTTGCACTTAGGCTGACCCGTGCGAAATCCGATCACGCCGTGGGTCATCTCGAGGCTCTTGCGCTTTGCAAAGAGCTCGCTCTGGTTTTCCACTGCGTAGGTCTGCAGGCGCTCAAACGCCTCGTCCTTGGTCTGCTGCAGGGCCGCGAGTTGATCCTGATGCTTTTCGCGGATCTTGGCGCACGCCAATTCGATCTCGGCCGTGATTTTGGTCTGCTGTGCGTCAGCCTTGGCGTAGGAGGCAAATGCCTCTTCGGCCTCCCCGGCCGTTATGCCGGTAATGATTGTTTTTTTTACTCTTTTTGCCATAATGATTATTGATTAATGGATGATTTTTTGTCCTGTCTGTGCTTGATGGCACGCAGTTTGCGCGCCAGTGTGTCAAGCTCGCCATTAGTCAGCTCCCTAAACGGTTTGCCAGCTATCCGTGGGTCGACGCAATACTCATCGACGACCGACCAATCGGTGGTGTCCTTGCCGAGTTGCTGCATGAGCCGTAGGCATATGCTGCGCTTTTCGCGGCGGAGCTCCCGGATGCCAAACTCCCGCTCGAGAGCGCTACACATGGCGTTGTATTCCTTTGTAGTCATATCTCGGAGGCTGTCCGTCCGGCCGTTGGTGTACTGCAGCACGAGCTGCTTCTTTTGCTCGTCGCGTTCGTAGAGCGGCGGCATATACCGCAGAATCGCGTAAAACCGCCTGTAGTTGTCTATCGCCATATCAAAAAAATGTCAGTTGTGTTGCTTTGTAGTTTTCGACCTCTCTGACCGCGGCCTCTATGCGGGCCGCGGCGCCGTCGTGGCGTGTGATCCAGTAGCTCCCGGCGGCCTCGCGCAGTCCGCCAAGCAGAGCCTCGGTCTTGTCCTTGGCTCTTGGCGAGTTGACATGGACTCCGCCGCAGCCGCCGCCGGTCGGTACGGCGTAGGTGACCGAGTAATGATAACCTGCCTGTGTCCGGCCAACCTCTATCCACAGGCCGAGACTGTCGGTGCGGATCACCTCGACGGTCACGGCGTCGATCAGACGGTTATTGACCTGGATCCGGCTGACAGGTATCTCGATCTCCATATAGCGCGCTATGCTCATGTAGTGCTGTGGTATTTGCCAACTCCGTATCATTGTATTGCTCCGGTTTTGCGGGGTTGATCACGACGACGGGCGGGTACCCATGTAATATCGACGACAGCCACCATTTTACCGGCGCCGTGGCAGTCGGGGCAGACGGACGCTTTGTCGTCCGGACCGTAAGGGGCAAAGTGCCCGGACCCGCCGCAGTAGCGGCATGTCTGCGGGCGGCTGTAGTAATGCTCCGTGCCGGCGCGATCAGGCGCGGCAAGCGTGATGCTTTCTCTCATTGTACTCATAATATCTCGTGTTATTTGATGGTTAAGTCTGCTTTTACTTGTGCGCCCCAGTAGGCCTGTGCGCGCTCCGGCCAAATGACAAAGGTCTCCTCCGGACCGATAAAACGGCCAAAGGTCTGCGCGCGGAATCCCTCTACCCAAATCTTTTCATCGGCCATAAAGAGCGCATGATCACCAACGCGTCCCTTCGGGCGAAGTCCGTCGGTCTGGCTGACAAATATTATCAGCTTATTTTTTTTATGGATATTGACAAACTCGTCATATGTCTTGGGCGACAGCCCGGTACACTGCAGACTGTCGATGATGTAAAAATGTGGACTCATGCGCTTGGTCATGCGCTCATTGAGCTCCTCGATCGATTCCTCAACAAACGCCAGACGCGAGTTGACCTCGCTCATGCGGTTGGTGCGGATGTTGTTTTGCAGGGTGAGGGATATGCCTTCCTCGAGGCTATTGTAGATCCCCTTATAGTGCCGACACAGCTCTTTGCACAACTGCATGACAAACGACGATTTACCTGATCCGGATTTGCCCCATATCAACCATACGCCGGTGGGTGCGATCTCTCCGACCATATTGTGCCATCGCTCGCTCAATGTCAGGGTAGGGAGTTTTTTTGCGTCAACCTCTTTGACTGATAATGCTCGTGCCATTTGATCGCTGTTTAACCGTTGTTTGACTGCTTTTCAGGTGCCGTTTTAGCGGCGGCGATCCGCTTTTGTCGGTGGATCTCGCGGCGCACGACGCGCATGTCGTAGTCACTATCGCGGGCAACCGCAACCACTTTTGCGATCTGCCCTTTGTCTGTCAGGCCATTTGCCTCGCAGACTACCTCCACATCGATGTGGTTGGTAGGTTCGAGCTCGTAATACCGGCGGCCGATGCGCGAGTAGATCTCCGCGTAACCTTTTTTGCCACAGGCCACGCCACGCTCCAGTCGGCGCTCGATGTAGCCGGTCGACAAAAACGCTATGCCGCAACACCCCTCCATGCGGTTGTAAATGTTGATAAAGTAATGAATAACGTTGTCATTGAGCTTGTCGCCCTCGTCAAATATCAGCAGCGGCGACTCGAGCTGCATAAGGTAGTCGGTCGCGCCCTCGAGCATCTCACGCAGGCGCATGCCGGCGGTTTTGAGCCCGACCTTGCGGGCGATCTCCCGGACAAAGTCACTCTTACGCATATCCTCGTCGCAGAGCACTACAAACACGTTGTCGTTGTTGGCGGCATAACACCGCGCTCCGGTCGATTTGCCGCAGCCTGCGTCGCCGACGATCCAACGCACGTTACCAAAATCCTGTGCGTCAGCCAAGGCGGTCTGGATCTCGCGAAATGATGTGGTCTCGACAATCCTCCAGCCGAGCTGCGAGCCTTGCGGGGTCACCTGCTTGTCGACGTTGCGCCACATATCATCGCTGATCAGCTCATGATTGCCCTTGAGTATGGCGCTGACGGTCGCGGCCGACACGCCGTTGAGGCTTGCGGCGGCCTTGTTTTGGCTCGGATAGCGCCCTACATAAGTGCGGAGGGCGTCGGTTATCCTTTGTTTTTCTGTTTGTGTCATGATTATCTCGTGTTATAATTTTGCTACTGCTCTGTATTGCTGATCCTCGCCGTAGTCATCATTCTGCTTCTTGCCGGTACTCCTGTCGAGTATCATCATGCTTATCTCTTTGCTGACCTGCCCGGCGCTCATGCGCTCATACTTCGGCCGCAGATTGCGGGTGCGCCGGTGTACCTCGCGCTCGATCTCCTCCTCGATCTTCTTGCTGCCGCCTGGGAGTGTCGGACGGTTAAGTCCCTGCTGCTCGAGCGACATGCCATACTTGCGCTCGATGGTGCGCGCCTCTATCTCTCGTTTTTTGTAGGCCTCCTCGTTGGCCTTGATGTTGTCGCGGATCAGCTGCTGCTCGCCGGGGAGCTGCTCTTGTATGTTGCGGTGGATCCTCACGGGAGGCACAGCCACGCGCTCAAAGCGCAGATCGCCGGTCGACGATTTGGTGTACAACCGCACTGACGACAGATCGCAGGGGTCATACTTGACGTAATATCGCCGGCCACGGTTGCGGCCGAGAAAATCGTAGTCATATACACCCGGGCGCTCATGCACCTCATATTTACGTTTCTCGCCGTTGATGGTTACCGTGAGGCCGTTGTCGGTGTAGGCCACAGGTTGTTCGGTGGTCCACCACAGCATACTCACCATATCCTCCTCTGTGATCGCGGGGGTGGCGGGGTTGGAGCTCGTCAGATACATCTCCATGCGGCTGATGCCGGTGTTGGGGTGCGCGGCAACGTTCCACCGCTCGCGATACTCCTCATAAGCTTTGATAAGTTCGGCGCGGGTATATAGATGCTCCATATTAGCGTAGACAAAATTCGTGTCTACATGGCTTGACTTTCTTACAGCGGTGATATTCATGCCGGTAAAAAATTTGTCTTGAGCCAGATATTGCCCCTGGAAGCGGTTGAATACGCTCTCGATGGTTTTTGATTGGCCGCTGTAAGGCTTGGTCGTGCGGTGCACCTTGACCGGGAGGCGATCCAAAAACTTCACGGCGTCACCCTCTTTGTGGCCGCCCTGGTTGTCATGCACAACCTCGTAAGGCCGGTGTCCGGCTGTGATCAGAGCCATGCGGTAGGCGGCGTATTGGGCGCGGGGGTTCTCGGTCTCGCATACGGAGTAACCCAAAAACACCTCGCTATAAGCGTCGATCACCTCATACACCTGCAGGGTCTTGACTCTCCATGTGCCGCCGCGCGGCCCGGGTACAACTTCTATGTATCACACGCTGACTTCGGTCGCGACGCCATACCACTAGTAGTCTGCCATACTCAGCAGAATAGAGGTGTTTTTAAGGCTTTAGACGTTATCAGCGG
>NZ_PUED01000056.1 GCF_003024925.1 Paramuribaculum intestinale | reverse complement strand
TCGTAGAGGAGCATGGGCGACGCGCCGCGATAGCGGAGCGGTTGCCATGCGAGTCGTAGACCCCGGATGGAGTAGATGGTATGATAGCGCGGCGAGTCCCGGAGGGCACGTGGCCGCGCAATGCGTCAGCACAGGGTGAAAATAGTGGAGATGATGTGGGGGATTGGGATGACAACGCTATGTGCCCGGGCTTGCGCGAGAGGCTGATCTCGCACACTCCGCAGCTCGGCCGGATTGTGGCGGTGCTATGGCGTGGAGGGAAATAAAGAAAGCGTCCTCGCTTGCTGTGAAGTCGAAGACGCTTGTGGAGGTTGTCTCGCCAGGACTCGAACCTGGACAAGCAGAACCAAAAACTGCTGTGCTACCATTACACCACGAGACAATCCGTGGCTCAAGCTATCAATGGTGATAGCCTAAAGCGGTGCAAAGTTACGAATTTTTCTGCATTATTGGGCAATCAGAAGGAAATAATTCTTCTTGCCGCGCTGGACAAGCAGGTATTTTCCGTTGAGAAGATCGGCTACTGTGACTGTGGCGTAGGGATCTGTTGCTTTCTCTTTGTTGACCGAGAGGCCTCCCTGCTGTGTCATTTTACGCATTTCGCCTTTGGAAGGGAATACGGGGGCTGCGTCGGTGAGCAGATCGACGAGTTTGACGCCGTCTGCACTCTGAAGAGCCTGAAGCGAAATGACGTGCTGCGGCACACCTTCCATGACTTGTAGAAGGGTGGTTTCGTCAAGGCGCCGGAGTGCTTCGCCTGCATGGTTGGAGAAAAGTATCTTGGATGCTTCCACTGCCATCTCGTAGTCGTCGGTGGAGTGTACCATGGTGGTTATCTCCTTGGCGAGACGTTTCTGGAGGGGGCGCTGCGAGGGGTCTGCGGCCTGCTGTGCTACAAGCTCGTCGATCTCTTCACGCGAGAGTGTGGTGAAGATCTTGATGTATTTCTCGGCGTCGGTGTCTGAAACATTGAGCCAGAACTGATAGAATTGGTAGGGCGATGTATAGCGGGGGTCGAGCCACACGTTGCCGCTCTCTGTCTTACCGAACTTGCCTCCGTCAGCTTTGGTGATGAGGGGGCAGGTGAGTGCGAAGGCCTCACCTCCGAGAGTGCGGCGTATGAGTTCGGTGCCGGTGGTGATGTTGCCCCACTGATCGGATCCGCCGAGCTGCAGGCGGCATCCCTTGTCGCGGTATAGGCAGAGGAAGTCGTAGCCCTGTACGAGTTGATAGGAGAATTCGGTGAACGACATTCCCTGCTGGCTTTCGCCCGAAAGACGCTTCTTGACCGAGTCCTTTGCCATCATGTAGTTGACGGTGATGTGCTTGCCGACGTCGCGGATGAAGTCGAGAAACGAGAACTGTTTCATCCAGTCGTAGTTGTTGACGAGTTCGGCCGCGTTGGGTTCGGTCGAGTCGAAGTCGAGGAATTTGGCGAGCTGCCGCTTGATGGCCTCCTGATTGTGGCGGAGCGTCTGTTCGTCGAGAAGTTTGCGCTCCTGGCTTTTCATCGACGGGTCGCCAATCATTCCGGTGGCTCCTCCTACGAGTGCGATGGGCTTATGGCCGGCGCGTTGAAGATGCTTGAGCATCATGACTCCCACGAGGTGTCCGATATGCAGACTGTCGGCTGTAGGGTCGATGCCGAGGTAGGCCACGGTCATCTCCTTCTGCAGCTGTTCTTCTGTGCCGGGCATCATCTGGTGGATCATGCCACGCCATTTGAGTTCTTCTACGAAGTTCATAAATGTATGATTGTTGTTTTGTATGATCTTGTTTTGCATCTGCAAAGTTAGCGATTTTATTTGAGAAGGGCATGTTTTTGGTCGTGGGGAATAAAAAGGCGACATAAAAGCTTTTATGTGGGCGAAAAAATTATTAACTTTGCGGCTCGAAATGTGCCGACGTGGCTCGATGCCGCAGCTGCGGCGCTCTGTGGCGGCACACAATGCAAGGATCAATAAGCTAATTCAGAATTACAGAATAATGGCAAAGGACAATGACAATGAGACGCGGACGGCTCTTGACGAGATCAACGAGTCGCTGACCGGCCTCGAACAGAAAGTGCAGAACAGCCAGCGCACCATCATGTGGGTGATTCTGGCCATAGGAGTGGTAGTGTGTGCGATCCTGATATGGATCTATGCCATACGCCGTCCCGGCATGGCTGCGGCCGACAATGCCGTAGGTCAGGCCGACATCACGCTGTCGACAGGCAACGACTCCACCGCTCTGGAGCAGTACCGTCAGGTGGCCGACAATTATGGCTACTCCGCCGGCAACCGTGCCGCCCTCAACGCCGCCATCCTGCTCTATAAGGATGGTAAATACGAAGAGGCTGCTAAGTATCTGGATAAGTATGACGCCACCGAGAGCGTGATCGGCGCAGCTGCCAAGAGCCTTCAGGGTGACTGCTACGTGAATCTCGACAAGCTTGGCGAGGCACTCGGATGCTACGACAAGGCCATAAAGATCTCCGACGAGAATCCGCTCTACACCCCCTACTTCATGATGAAGAAGGCCACAGTGCTCCGCGAGCAGAAGAACTACAGCGCCGAGGCTGCCGTCTACCGCGAGATCATAAAGGACTACCCGATGTATGGCGCACAGAACGGCATCGAGATGGAGAAATATCTCAAGCGCGCCGAGCTTCAGGCCGAGGCCGGCAAGTGATCCGTTGTCAAAAAAATTTGGTGTTAGCGAGATAATAGTTATCTTTGCATCGGTTTTCCTGCCGGAAGCCGCGCATCAATAATAATCCTGACGTGGGAAAGTTTACCGATTTCAAGCTGCCGCTCAAGAGTCTGCCTGAAGGCACTCACGAGTTTGAGTATCATCTCGACAAGGTGTTCTTCAAGAACATGGAGAGCGAGGATGTGCACAACGCCGACCTTCTGGTGAAGCTGACGGTGGTGCATAAGGTCGACATCTACGACCTCACTTTCAATATCGAGGGCGTGGTGACGCTCATCTGCGACCGTTGTCTTGACGACCTTGAGATGCCGATCGACACCGCTTACCACATCAGCGTCAGATATGGCGACGAGTACAACGACGAGTCGGACGACCTGCTGGTGATTCCCGAGGCCGACAACTACCTCAACACCGCCTATATGATCTACGACACGGTGGTGCTGTCGATACCCATAAAGCACGTCCACCCGATGGGCAAGTGCAACCGCCAGATGAGCGCGATGCTCAAAAAACACCGCGCCACCGAGCGGGGAGCCTCCGACGAGGATACAGAGCTTGAGGACAGCCTGATCGAGGAGATCGACTCGATCGACGCCGCGGCTTCTCTTCCCGACCAGCCCTCCGATCCGCGCTGGGACGCGTTGCGGAAGCTCTCCTCCGAAGGCGACGGCGCTACGGCCGACGAATGACCGGCCACCCGCGCAGCAACCGAAACGAACACATCTTTAACCGAGATAAGAAAAGAATAAAACAAGAATAAACATAGAAAGAAATGGCACATCCTAAACGCAAACAATCGAAGACCCGCACAGCTAAGCGTAGAACCCACGACAAGGCCGTTGCCCCAACTCTGGCACTCTGCCCCAACTGCGGCGCATGGCACGTGTACCACACCGTGTGCGGCGAATGCGGTTACTACCGCGGCAAGCTCGCCATCGAGCCCAAGGCTGCGCTCTGAGGCGAAGCCGTAGCCGACTGATGGCGGCGGCCGGCACAAGGCCGCACCGCCCGGTCGAAAATCATCACATCTCCTGAAAGAGCCGTGCCACGGTGTCGGCCATTTGGGAGATTCTTTTTAGAAGCCCAAACTCTCAAAATATACTCAACATGCTTTACGCTCGCATCTCGGGAATCGCTTCATACGTTCCCGACGACATACTCGACAATGAGATGCTCTCGAAGATGGTCGACACCAACGACGAGTGGATCACGACCCGTGTAGGCATCAAGCAGCGCCGAATCCTCAAGAAGGAGGGCGCCGGATCATCTTACATGGGCGCAAAGGCCGTGGAAAAGCTTCTTGCCGACACGGGCACAAGCCCCGAAGAGGTAGAACTGCTGATCTGCGCCACCTCCAACCCCGACTACCGTTTCCCCTCAACGGGTTCGGTGATCGCCCACGAAGCCAAGCTCTCCAACTGTACGCCTACGACATCCAGGCCGCATGCGCCGGATTTATCGTAGCGCTCGAAGACGCCGCGGCCTACGTCCGCTCGGGTCTTCGCAAGAAGGTGATAGTCGTGGCCGCCGAGAAGATGTCGTCGATGGTCAACTATGAGGACCGCAGCACCTGCGCCCTCTTCGGCGACGGCGCAGCCGCTGTGCTCGTTGAGCCTACCGAGGAGCGTACGGGCGTGATCGACGCCGTGTTCCATGTCGACGGCGAGGGTCGCGACCACCTGATCATGCCTGCCGGCGGATCGGTGCTCCCCACAACGCACGAAACCGTCGACGCCGGACAGAACTTCCTCCAGCAGGACGGCCGCTACGTCTACAAGCACGCCGTGACCGACATGCTCACCTCGAGCATGGATGTGGCTCAGCGCAACAACCTGACGATGGACGATGTCGACTGGCTCGTGCCACATCAGGCCAACCTGCGCATTATCGAGGCCGTTTCGTCGCGCGCAGGCATCGCTCCCGAAAAGGTGCTTGTCAACATCGAGCACTACGGCAACACTTCGGCGGCATCCATCCCCCTCTGTCTCGACGAGTACAAGGATCGTCTGAAGAAGGGCGACAAGATCATACTGACAGCTTTCGGAGCCGGATTCACATGGGGCGCCATGTATCTGGTCTGGGATATCTGATTCAACACACATTCCCCCTACCGACAGCTGATTTTAACACGAAGATAGCATCTTTTGGGGTGCTATCTTTGTTGTAAATGGTAGTAATCGAAATTCAAGCATTTTATGGCAGACAACAAACACCGGGCCGGCTTCGTCAATATCGTCGGCAACCCCAATGTCGGCAAGTCGACACTGATGAACGATCTCGTAGGCGAGCGCGTGAGCATCATCACCTCAAAGGCCCAGACCACCCGCCACCGCATAATGGGCATTGTCAACACCCCCGAATACCAGATAGTCTTTTCCGACACTCCTGGAGTGCTCTCGCCAAAATACAAGCTTCAGGAGAGTATGCTCGGATTCTCCGAGGGAGCGCTGACCGACGCCGACATACTGCTTTATGTCACCGACGTGGTGGAGGATCCGACAAAAAATGCCGACTTTCTCGCCAAGGTGGCCCGCGAGGAGGTGCCGGTGCTGCTCGTGATCAACAAGATCGACCTCGTGGCCAGCCAGGCCGACCTGGAAGCCAAGGTGGCCCGCTGGAAGGAATTGCTCCCCAACGCCGAAGTGTTCCCAACCAGTGCCAAGGAGCATTTCAACGTCGACAACCTCATGGCACGCATCGTGGCTCTGCTCCCCGAGTCGCAGCCCTACTTCGGCAAGGACGCATTGACCGACAAGCCCGCGCGCTTCTTCGTCACAGAGATCATCCGAGAGAAGATACTGCTCAACTACGACAAGGAGGTGCCTTACTCCACAGAGGTGATCGTCGAGAAGTTCGACGAAAAAGAGGGCGCCATCCACATCATGGCCGTCATCTACGTGGAACGCGACTCCCAGAAGGGCATACTTATCGGCAAGGGGGGCGCGAAGCTCAAGAAGGTGGGCACCGACGCCCGAAAAGACATCGAGGCATTCTTCGACAAGCGCGTCTACCTCGAACTGTTTGTCAAGGTGGAGTCCAACTGGCGCAACCGCGAGAACAAGCTCCGCTCGTTCGGCTATATCGAGTGAGGCGTCAGCGGCGCGGCGATATTTGCAGAGGCGGAGCCAAAATGCTAACTTTGTAAACGAAAACCAAACACCCCACACACATCTATGGGACAAATGATAGCTATAGTGGGACGCCCCAATGTGGGTAAATCCACTCTTTTCAACCGTCTGACGCAGAGCCGCACAGCCATCGTCGACGAGACGGCCGGCACCACCCGCGACCGACAGTACGGGCGCGTCGACTGGAACGGCAAGGAATTCTCGATCGTCGACACCGGAGGATGGGTGGTCAACAGCGACGACGTGTTCGAGAGCGAGATCAACAAGCAGGTGGAGCTCGCCATTGAGCAGGCCGACGAGATACTATTCGTGGTCGACGCCATGAACGGAGTGACCGATCTCGACGACCACGTGGCCGAGATACTCCGCAAAAGCCGCAAGCCGGTGATACTCGTGGCCAACAAAGTCGACTCCAACGACTGGCTCTACAACGTGGCCGAATTCTATTCACTCGGACTGGGCGACCCCTATCCCGTGTCGGCCGTCAGCGGATTCGGCACCGGCGACCTCCTCGACGAAGTGGTCAGGAAGCTGCCCGAAAAGCCCGCCGACGAGGAGGATCAGCTCGACGACATACCCAAGTTCGCAATCGTCGGACGACCCAACGCCGGAAAATCCTCCATCATCAACGCCTTTATCGGCGAAGACCGGCATATAGTGACCGACATCGCCGGCACCACGCGCGACAGCATCTATACGCGCTACAACAAGTTCGGATTCGACTTCTATCTCGTCGACACCGCCGGCATCCGCAAGAAAAACAAGGTGCAGGAGGACATCGAATACTATTCGGTCATCCGCTCAATCCGCTCAATCGAGGCATCCGACGTGTGCATACTCATGATCGACGCCACCCGCGGCATAGAGGCACAGGACGTCAGCATCTTCTCGCTCATACAGCGCAACCGCAAGGGACTCGTCGTGTGTGTTAACAAATGGGACCTCGTGACCGACAAGTCGCCGCAGGCCATACGCCACTTCGAGGATACTATCCGCGAGCGTTTCGCGCCATTCACCGACTTCCCCATACTCTTCACCTCCGCCCTCACCAAGCAGCGCATCTACAAGGTGCTCGAAACAGCTGTAGAGGTCTACGGCAACCGCCGCCGGGCGGTGCCCACCTCACAGCTCAACACCGTCATGCTTGAGGCCATCGCGGCATATCCGCCCCCTGCCAACAAGGGCAAATATGTGAAGATAAAGTATGTCACCATGCTCAAAGGCGCGCAGATACCCACATTTATCTTCTTCTGCAACCTACCCCAGTGGGTCAAGGAACCTTACCGCCGCTACCTCGAAAACAAGATACGCGAGCACTGGGACTTCTCCGGCACCCCCATCAACGTATATATGCGCGAGAAGTAGCCGCCCGCCCCTCCCCGGCACATCAGAGCTATCAGAGCATCGGAGCTATAGTATAAGGAAACTCCGATACTCCGATAGCTCTGCTTTTTTTGCGCCCTATTCGTCCCGCTATTCCGCCCCCTCTCCCTCCTGCCGGATGGGCTGCCGCCTCTGTCTCCGATTCTCTGTGCCGTCGCTTCCCCCTCTCCTCCTGCCGGATGGGCTGCTGCCTCTGCCTCCGACCACCTCGATCGCCTCCTCTCTGTGCCGTCGCCGCCCCATCCCCTCATGCCGGATGGGATGTCGTCCTTGGAGCCGCGGAGCGTGCGGGCAGATGTTATCCCCGGTTCGGAGCGGAGCGCCGCCCACCTGCCACGCGTCAGCGGGGCGGGGGAGCGCGCCGCGTAGACCGGGGGAGAGGAGCGCGCCCCCATTCGGCCGAGCTGCGGAGCATGCGAGATCAGCCGCCCGCGCCAGCCCGGGCCACCCACCACCACATAGCGTCCGTGCCCTCTATCCCCGACCCCTCTCCCCGCCATGACGCCCGCAGGGCGGCTTGGTGGGGTTGTCTGATCGCCCGCTAAGCGGATCTTCGTAGATGAGCCGCAGGGACAGTCAGCTCATAGCAATGCCCCTCAAAAAACAAACGCGCCCCGATTCACATCGGAGCGCGCCGCATATACTAACTTAAAAAAAACAGTCTGAAAAACGACTGTATGGATGGTCGTACAGGTTTACTTCACAACCGCCTTGACGGCCTTGCCCGAGGCGAGGCGCACGATGTAGATGCCGCGGGGGAGTCCCTGGGGATTCACACGGCGTCCGGCGATGTCGAAGGTCTGCGCGCCCTCGGGCACGATGATCGAGTTGCCCTCCACGCGCACGCTTCCGGCCTCCTGATCGGCTTCCACGCCGTCAATGCCCGTGACGGCGAACGATTGTTCGGCTATCCGGCCCTCCTTCTTGCCCTCTTCGAGAGCGTAGGCGCGGATGCGGCATGTGCCGTCGGTGTCGGAGACGTAGGTGATCGGCTTGGCCGGATCGTAGAGCTTAAACTCTGTGGCGTCGTTGAGCGCGTAGAAGATCTTGCCGGCCGGAGCGGTGAGCGTGATGGTGTAGACACCGTCGGCTTCCGTGTAGCTGATTGTCACGTCGCAGCTCGGACGCAGACCCTCCACAGCCACCGTAGCCGAAGCCACATTGCCGGCGGTCTTGCCCGGCTCTATGCAGATGGCCTTGATGGTCATGCCGTTGTCGGCAGCCTCAACTTCAAACTCTCCCTTGTAGAGCTGCGATGAGGCTGTAGGCTCAGTGCCGTCGGTGGTGTAGCGTATCTCGGCCTTGGGATCGACATGCTTGGCATTCTTGGGCGCGATGGCCACGGTGGTGAATCCTTCGCCCTTGTCGGCGGTGATGTCAAGATCGTTGGCGCGCACTGTCAGTGCCTGCGACGCGATGGTCTTGGCCGGACGCTTGCCCTGCTCTATCATCAGCGCCTTGACCGTAGTGGCCTCTGTCAGCTCCAGAGGCTTCATGCCCGGGGTGAACTTGGCCGCATTCATGTCGGGTTCCGATCCGTCGAGAGTGTAGTAGACGGTAAAGTCGGTGCCGTCCGCCGCGTTTTCGCCGGGCGCGAATGTCACGGTAGTGTAGCCTCCGCGCTGATCCGGTGTGATCACAGCCTCGGCAGAGTAATATTCGCGCTTGATCTCCACGCTCACCGTTTCGCTGGGCGAGAATCCGGGGAAGTGCGCTCTGACGTCAACTTTTGCCGAATGGTCGATGGTCAGCTTGCCGTCGGTCATTGTGATCCATGTGGCGCCTCCGTCGGTCGAATACTCTATCGGAGCGTCGGCGTCGCGTCCCTCCACGGTGGCTGTCAGAGTGACAGGCTCTACGGCCACGTAGCTGTCGCCGTCGGCCGATTCATATCCGCTGACGAGCAGTTCGGGTGTGTCGGTCTGACGCTTTTTCTCCTCGTAGAGCGGCCAGAACTCCATCTCCTCCGTGCCTGCCTTGGCCGTCAGCGAGGCTGTGGCTGCCGCAGGCTTGGCGGGCATCACGTAGCCCTCGACCGCATATTCAGCGTCGGGATCGAAGCCGTCGGCCGGAGTCCAGTAGAGCACATTGTTGAGGCGTATCGGCTCTGTGCCGTCGGCAGGTGTGAGCGTGTATCCGTCAGTGGCGTTGCCGCCGATCTTCATGTCGATGAGGCGTACGCGGCGACTCTTGTCGGCAGCGTCAATAGCTGTGCGGGCTATGGAGCGGGGCATCGCTATCTCCTGGCCGGCCTCCGGTTCGAATGGCTTGAACGGCTTGATGTTACTGGTGGCCAGTAGGTTGTATTTGCGATGGGTGCGTTCGGCGTCAAAGAAGCTTGCCGTGGTCTGTGCCAGTCCGATGTCGGCGATATACTGTCCTACCTCCGGGATGAATTTGTAGGCATCCTGAAACAGTATGCGCACGTGGCGTCCGTCGGCATCTGTGGCCATTGCGATATATCCGATCTTTGTGATATCGGGCGCATCCGTCTCGTGGTATTCATACTGCGCCGTACCGGTGATCAGGAGCGATCCGGTGAGGTGGTAGCGGGCTATTTCGTTCGACTCTTCGGCGTCGAGTATGTCGGAGAGCGACGGAGCTACTGTGGCGATCTTGTTGAACTTGCGCACCTTATCGTGGAAGAGTCCGCGTTTGCCGGGGTTGCATGTGTACACGTCGATATATCCGGCTTCGGAGAACTTGGCTGTCCTTGATTCGTCAAATTTCATTTCCGGAGCATCAGCGAGACCCTCTTCGGTCGTGGCGAAGCGGTAGTAGGCGGTGAGATAGCCCGGGCCGCGCACGTCGACCTTGAAATAGTCCAGGAAGTTGTTGTACTGCGGATCGTTGTAATGGTTGTAGGGCGCGTCGTTGAAGACAAATTTGTTGTTGTAGTCATCGAAGTAAGGATAGCTTGGCACGGCTGTCATTTCGTTGACGTCGATTGACACCGATCCGTCGTCGCCGCGCACCAGAGTTCCGGCCACGTTGAATGTCAGTGTCTTCTGGCCGTCTGACTCCACGATCAGTGCCTTGTGGTCGGCTTCCAGATCCGGGAACGATGTCCACACGAGGCTCACGGTAGATGACAGTTCGGTGGTGACATTGCCGTCGGCGTCCTTGGTCAGCTCCACTCCGAGCATCTCCACCTGCTTGCCTGCGTCGACTCCGTCGAAGTTCTGGTCGGCATAGTAGCTGTCATGTCCCGGATGGCGGCATACGTGAAGGCTGCGGGCATATCCGGCCTTGAAGTCGATGACTTCGAGCGCATATCCGCCCTTGCCGTCGTTGAGCACGAGCGCTTTCACTGCAAATCGGTCACCCTCCTGAGCCTGGTCGACCATGCCTGCGTGGGTGTCCTTGTCGGCGGCGCGGAGTATGTCCCATGCCAGAGCGTTGGCTGTGGCGGTGTTTACGCGATATTCGCCGTCGGCATCCTTGGTGATGACAGCATCGGGCAGGCTCACTATCATGCCGAGCTGCTCCTTGCCTATCGTGGCTGTGGCGATGTTGTCAAATTCAACCGCCGTGGCCAGTTCGTCGTATTGGTTTACAAAGGCCGGTTTCTTATTGTCATTGACGTCTATGATCTGGCAGTAAGATGCGAACTGTGAGTCGGTGTTGTCGTAGACGATATTGCCCTTTTCGTTGAGAATGGCTTTTGTTATGAGTCTCTGGATTGCGTCGCCGGCTCTCATTCCGGTTGAAAGCTTGTATTTGGTTGTCCAGTTGCTGTTATCTACAGTGTAATAGCTGGGGTTTCGTTTGGTGTCCGACTTGATGATATACCAGCGCGGATATCCGCTGTCGGGGATTATATCCTTGTTTTCAGAGTCCATGTCGCGTCTGACATCTCTGGCCAGGAATATGGTTCCGTCGGCAAACGAATCATAGATCATCATCGTCGGGAATATCACCGGCGCAGTGGGATATTTGTTGTTTATGTTAGGGATCATGTCCATGCACACGTAGGGATTCCGCTCAATATCCTCGGCGGTAAGTCCGGCATTGTCGCCGAAGAAATAGCTGATACGTTCCTGTACTGTATTGTACGCCGACACGATGCATGAATCCTTCATGGCCGGCTGCAGCAAGGGGGCACTTGTGCCGTTTTTGGCTATGGATGCTACTACCTTGATCAGGTATCGTCCGTTGACAGCCTTGGCGCCAGAAGGTGTGCATTTTTTGCCGTTGTCATTCATGTCGAAGTAAGTCAGCGTGATGGTGCTTATCTGGTCGGCTGAAGGCTGTCCTTTGTCGCGGTCAAGAGCAAGTGTGAGTCCGCTTATCGACAATGAAGTCGGATAGGTGTAGTCAAATGTCTGGTCGGCATCAGCTTCGACTGTTTCGCGTGGTGTGAGCGTTTCGGTGCCACACTTGGCTATGACTGCCGGCTTGCCCAGGTGATAGTAGAGGTTCTGTACGGTGATCATCAGTTCCGTGGAGTTGTGACGGTTGTCTACAAGTCCGGTCAGGGCGTGGCGTGTGGTGGCGCTGCCTTTGGTCAAGGAGGTCACTCTGCTTATTTGCTGAGTCGTGTTGCTTGTAATACCATAGGGTGCCGGATAACCACCTCCAAACATCATGTGGATTTTATTGTTTTTTGAGTCTACGCAGGTGGAGTCGGTCGATTCATAACCGCCGAGCCACTCTATGGTGACGTATCGGCCCCAGTGTTCCGGAAGCAGTTCGGTCGATTTGTATTCGCGCTTGAATGCCTCGTCGGCTTTGGTCTTCTGGTCTGCAGTCATGCCTATCTCGGCCGATGTCTTGGTGGTGGTTGCGCAGAAGTCGCGCCAGTCAAACTTGTCGTCGCCCACCTCGTTGACGAGAATGATCTCCGGATGGCCGTCAACTAAACTGAGTCGTCCTACTATAGACTTGGCTTCAATGAACTTGTCGTCGTCGAGCGTGGCCGACGGACTTACAAACAGTGTCTTCGCTTTGCTTATGGGAGTGCCGGGTCCGGTGAGCAGGTCTTTGAACTGTGCTTGTTCTGCCGCTGTGGTGCCGAGCTGGGTGGCCGATACTTTGATGGGATTGCCGTCGTTGTCGTAGATGAACGCAAAGGGCATGTAGGGAGCGTCTATAGTGGCTTTACGCCCCTGGATATATCCGTCATAGCGGGTGCGGGTGGTGATGTCGAGTGTTATGACCTTGCCGTTGTTTTCGGGTTTGAGCAGATCGGCGTAGGTCGATATCACTGTCGACTGGAAGCGTTCCAGTGCCACGGTGGCGGGCGCGCTTGCCACTTCCTTGTCGCCGACGGTCACCACGGCGAATACGCTCACATAGCCGGTGGCGTTGGCGGTGATTGTGCCGTCATCGCCAACGGCCGTGGCCTTGCTCTTGTCGAATGACGCAGCCGGAGCATCGCCGGTCATGTAGTAGAACTTGGCGTCGGGGAAGTCCTCGTCGTCGAGCGTAGCCTTGATGTTGATGGATTTTTTGAAGAGATAAGATCCGTCACCCTGCAGGTTGGCCAGATCATCGGTGGCGGCGCTGACGGTCAGCGAGGGCGCTCTCGATCCGGTAGGCTCATCGGTAGCTACGGTCAGATCCACCTCGTCGAAGACAAAGGCCGGCAGAGTTCCGTCTTTTACAGTCGGGTAAGCGATAGAGGAAGCGCCGGCTCCTGTGTTTGTCATCGGATCCATATATTGGATTTGTATAGTCGACGAGGTTGGGACTATGATGGTTGTGGTGTCGGAGATTCCGGCCGTTCGTGAGAGTTTGACTATGCTTTTTGACTTGGCTATTTCCGGTTTGTCGGCTGTCGCGGCTGCCATGTGTGAAACGTATGTCAGGCTAAAAACGGTTCCGTCGTCATATTTCTTCACAAAATTTTTCCAGTTGGCAACAGTGCTGACGGCGAGATTCGTTCCTCCATAAAGGTTGCGCGACGACACATATGCTGAAGAGACGTTACTGGTGGGAGTGGTTTTGAATGGATTGTTCAGCCGGTATTCTGCGGTGTATGTGGCCGACGGTTTGCCGTTATAGATCACCGATTCGTCGGGATAGGAACGGACCTCCACGCCTATGTGGGCGCCGAGGGTCTTGGATGCAGCACTGTAGGTGACTGTAGGTTTCCCGGCAGGAGTGTTTTCTGTACGAGTGAATTCGGTGATCACTTTGCCAAGACGGAATTTTACAGTCTGGTCGTCGTAAGTCGACTGCGTTGGAGTGATCCATTTTCCATCGGACCATACTTGCGTTGCGCTTGCATAGCCGTAGATCTTGCCGGTTTTGGGTATGTCGGCTACATTAACCACTTCAGCCTCTATCTCCGATATGACAATCGCGGGATAGTATGCAGAAAAACTGCTGACTAAAGAACTAGTGGTATTCATCACTCTGCGGCAGCCGCTCTTAGGCAGTTCTATAATTATGCCGTCGGCAAACCCCGACGGTGTGCCGGATCCTAACGATATCTCTCTGCATTGCTTGGTCGAGCTGCCTGAGACATAGTTATATACGTTGCTGCTGACGGTGACAGATGCGTCTTTACCTCCGTCGGTAAGCGACTTGACGGGGTTTACATTGGCTGTGACAGATGCTTCAAGAAAATAATTACTTGTTACACCGGTCTTTATTTTTAACGAAATGATGCGTTTGGACGTGTCTTTGAGTTTGATGCTGAATCGCGATCCCTGAAAGACAGCAATGCCGGGAGCCGGTTTGCTTGCTGTTTGCCATTGAGTAGTGAAATGCGATTTTTTCTCATCGGTTGCTGATGCCCCGGCAAGCGGATCGAAATAGTTGAATTCAATGATGAACTGATCGTTTTCGATCTTTTGGAAACCTCCGCTTGCTGCTGCCGCAGTTTTGATATTTGTGTCAAACCAAGGTGACGTCGTTTCGCTTTTGGTGTAAGTCAGATCCGTGTTGTGGTCTGCTGTTCGCAACCCGAGATCCATGCTTAGTTTCTCGACGCTCTGGGCGGCGGCATGGTGTGGCGATAGGCCACAGAGAGCGGCCACCCCGAGAAGGGTGAGTAGAAATCG
>NZ_PUED01000055.1 GCF_003024925.1 Paramuribaculum intestinale | reverse complement strand
GTTTATGACCCAGACTTTAATCTTTTGGTACACATTAAGAATACATTCGAGGAATTGTCCGAATTAATTGAGGTGAACCGAATAAATATCTTCCCAATGGATGTAATACACGATTAGGCACGATTAGCCCATTTATGAGTGTGGAGAAAAAGCGTTGTCGGCTCGATGAAATATCATGTAGAGTTATTAAATTTGTGAATCTGTAAAAGCACAACGATATTCGCCTGTTATCCCCCCCCGGAGCGCATGGAGATGTTCTGTAAGTTCAACAAGCATGGGTCCTGTCCATCGTTTTCAGGTTGAGTTATATGTTTGACGTGCTCCACACTTCGCAGCCTTTTGATGCATCCGATGTTGTCATCGATACCGGACGCCTGATGCTACGACGATGGCGCGAAAGTGATGCCGAGGCGCTCTACAGCTATGCGTCCGACGGGCGTGTGAGCGAAATGGCTATGTGGCCCCGTCACACCTCAGTGGAAATGAGCCGTCGGGTCATCACAGAGTACTTCATTCCAAATTCCTTCAATTTCGCGATGGTGCTGAAAGCCACCGGTGAGCCTATAGGATACATTGGTCTTGTGCCGGAAGGCGATGAGAATTGTCCCGCTTCGGCCGGCGAGCGCGAGGTGGGCTATTGGATCGGTTGGCCGTATTGGGGCAGGGGACTGACCACAGAGGCTCTTCGGGCATTGATCGACTGGTGTGGGCGTGTTCCGGAGGTCGATACGCTGCTGCTCACCGCCGATCTCCGCAATGTCGCCTCGCAGTGTGTGGCTCAGAAGTGTGGATTCATCCATCTGGACGATATTTACCGCGACGGCGGCACCCCGATCCGGCTTTTCCGACTCGGCATTGTAGCCTCGCGGTTGTAGATCCGTCGTGCGGTGGCGGAGAGAAACCGCTATATGGATCTGTTGCTGATGGGCGACGAGTCCAAAGAGATGATCATGAAATATCTCTGCCTGGGCCGCCTCTTTGTGGGTTCGGTCGATGGATGTGATGTCGCCGTGGTGGTCGTGACCGAACGGTCCGACGGTTCGGTCGAGGTCAACAATCTTGCGGTGGCGCCCGGATATCGCCGAAAAGGTATCGGGCGGATGATGCTAAGCCATGTAGAATCTATCTGTCAACACCGTGCTATATATATCGGCACAGGCGAAACGCCCTCCACGTTGCGGTTCTATGAGTCGTGTGGCTACCGTTACTCCCATCGTGTGGCGGATTTCTTTACCGACAACTATCCCTCGCCGATTGTCGAGGAGGGAGTCACGCTGACCGACATGGTGTATCTGTGCAAACCGCCGGTGTAGGATGGCCGATGATGAGCGTTGCCCTCCGTGAATGTTTGTCGGGATGCTTGGCTGTCAGTCAAAGACCCCTTCAAACGAAGCCTCTTCGGCGTCGTTGTCGGCATCTACATAGTCGCCGTAATAGTCCTTCTCGCAGAAATTTATTCCCGACGGGAATTCAAAGCGCATGTCCTGGCTGTAGGGGAGTGCCGGATCGGCATACACTTTTTTCATGAACAGGCCGTAGATCGGCAGGGCCATCGATGCTCCCTGGCCTTGTGCCATAGAATTGAAATGTATGTAGCGCTCTTCGCCTCCTACCCATGTGCCGGCCACCAGGCCGGGAGTGAATGCCATGAACCAGCCGTCGGAGTTGGAGTTGGTCGTGCCGGTCTTGCCGCCGGTCTGTGCGGTGATGTTGTAGGGCGGACGGCGTATGCGGTTGCCTGTTCCGGAGTCCACCACATTGAGCAGCATCGAGAGTATTCGCCAGTAGGCTTCTTCCGAAATCACTTCAGTGTGGCGTGGCGAGAATTCGGCCAGCACATTGCCGTTGGCGTCGGTGATGGCGGTCACAAACATCGGGTCCACTCTCATTCCGCGATTGGCAAAAGCCGAGTAGGCGGTGACCATCTCCTTGACCGATACGTCGGCCGGACCCAGACACAGCGACATCACCGGATCAAGATGGGCCGTGATACCGAAGTTGTGCATCGTGCGCACGAGCGATGCCGGCGAAAGCTGGCTGATCAGACGGGCTGAAATCCAGTTGTTGGAGTTGGTGAGAGCCCACCGCAGGTCTACCATCTCTCCTATGCGCGATTTGCCTGAATTGCGCGGAGCCCACGGACGTCCGTTCTCGTCATAGAGCACAGGTTGCTCATTGAGAAACTCGTCGCAGGGCGTGAAGCCCTCCTCCATGGCATAGGTGTAGAGAAACGGCTTGACGGTCGAACCGATCTGGCGTCGTCCGGTAGCCACCATGTCGTATTGGAAATGTTCGAAGTCCGGCCCGCCGACGTACGCCTTCACATGCCCGTTTTTAGGCTCCATGGCCATGAAGCCTGTCCGCAGGAAGTGCTTGTTGTACATCAGCGAATCCAGAGGAGTCATGATCGTATCGATGTTGCCCTGATATGAGAACACCTTCATTTCGTGAGGCGTGCGGAATGATTTTTCTATCTCCGCTTTGCTTGCGCCGTTTTTCTGCATCACACGGTAGCGGTCGGTCTGCTGCATGGCATGTTCAATAAGCCTGTCGATCTGCTGCTGGCTGACTTCGGTGCGGTTGGTCGTGTATGGCGCCGACTTCGAACCGCGTTTCTCCTTGAAGAACGCCGGCTGCAGTGTCTTGCTCAGATGTTCTTCCACGGCGTCTTCGGCATACTTTTGCATCCGCGAGTCGATGGTGGTGTATATCTTGAGGCCATCGGTGTAGATGTCATATTTAGAGCCGTCGGGTTTCGGATTCTTGTCGATCCATCCGTAGAGAGGATCGTTCTCCCATGCGAGAGAGTCGTCATAGAAGCGTTGACGGTCCCACTTCGGATAGTCGCTCGCCACGGGTCGGTGAGCCTTGAGCATACGGCGCAGCTCCTCGCGGAAGTATGGTGCCAGACCGTTCTTGTGATCCACGCGGTGGAAGTCGAGCTTCAGCGGCAGGGCTTTTAGCGAATCGGCCTGCTGGGCGGTCAGTTTGCCGTTGCGCATCATCTGGTCGAGCACCACATTGCGGCGCTGCATCGTCCGCTCCGGCCGTCTGACCGGATTGTAATATGCCGGATTCTTCACCATCCCTACGAGGGTGGCTGCCTCCTCCACCGTCAGCTCCTCGGGAGTCTTGCCGAAATATACATGCGCTGCCGACTTGATGCCTACGGCGTTGTACAGAAAGTCAAACTGGTTGAGATACATTTTGATGATCTCTTCTTTCGAATAAAACCGCTCGAGCTTTATTGCTATCATCCATTCGATAGGTTTCTGCATCACACGGCTCATCAGACCGTGCGACTCCGGCGAATACAGCTGCTTTGCAAGCTGCTGTGTGATGGTGGAGCCTCCGCCGGCGTTGCGCTGTCCGAGTAGCAGGGTCTTTACGCCCACTCGGGCCAAAGCCCTGACGTCTATGCCCGAATGATCCTCGAAACGTGAATCCTCGGTTGAAATAAGTGCGTCGATCACATTCTGAGAGATCTCGTCGAAGTCGGCATACACTCGGTTGCCGGTGTTGCGGAAGTAGCGTCCCAGCTCTTCGCCGTCGGCCGAATAGATCACTGAAGCGAAGCGGTCGTGCGGATTCTTGAGCTCCTCCACCGGAGGCATATAGCCGACCATACCGTTGTAGGCCATATAGAAAAACACCATCATGCCTGCCGCCATTACGCCGAAGGCTATCCATAGCCCTGCGATGAGTTTGCGCTGCCAGGGTTTGATCGGTGACTTGAGTCTGTCTATGAGTTTCATCTGTCGATGTCAGGTGGTTAGTGAAGTGTATGGCTCGGTTTTCCATTGCCTGTGTGAGACTGACCTTGCCTTATAGCCGCAAAATTACGAATTTTTCCTCTTTTATGTCAATCATCCATGTAAAATGCCTGCTGAAAAAAACTGAGAGATTGTCTAAATTTATGTAATACGGATTTTTGAGAAGGATTGTCAGATGGATTTTTGTTTGTGATGAGGGAGTGTAGCCTTAGCTACATGACCGGGAAGCAAACAAAAAGACGCTGGAAAGACTCTCAAAAGCAAAGTGATATGAATTTTAGACAGTCTCTTAATCCACGGCCTCCGCCCGATCCCCTCCGGTATTACCTATAGTGCCATCACGCTATAATCGACAGCGGCTGTTGTAAAGTCGCATGGATTTGACTAATTTTGTCGGTAGCTTCATAGTGATTGTATTCCTGAAACCGACGCGAATGTGGTGTCGTGTGTCAGGCCTTTCGTTTTCATGATTTTATAGATTTAAGACCCTGATGGCAGAAACAAAAAATAGAGCCGCAAGAAACCGCACTGTTACTGTGTCGGACTCGGAAATTCCTGTGCTTGAACAGCAAATAAGCGGTGTGGAGACTATAAGAGCGGGGTTTCACGACGATATGATTGTCAACGCAGATCTGTTCGACTGCCTTGACTTTATCCCTGATGGATACTTCGATCTGATAATCATAGATCCGCCATATAATCTCGATAAGGATTTTCATGGACGCAAATTCGCAGTCATGAAGACTGATGCATATGAGGAATTCCTGAGAAGTTGGTTTTACAGAGTGTGTGATAAGTTGAAGCCCGACGGTTCGCTTTATATGTGTGGCGACTGGAAATGCACCTCATCCATGCAGCGTGTCATAGAGGAACGTCTGATCGTTGTCAATCGTATATCCTGGCAGAGAGAAAAGGGCAGGGGAGCAAAGGCCAACTGGAAGAACAGTATGGAGGATATCTGGTTTGCAGTTAAAAATCCACGAGATTACTATTTTGATGTCGATTCGGTGAAGATGAAAAGAAAAGTCATCGCACCATATCGGGAAGATGGCCGTCCGAAGGATTGGGAGGAAACGGAGAACGGAAATTTCAGGATCACCTGTCCGTCGAATTTCTGGGACGATATCAGTGTGCCGTTCTGGTCAATGCCTGAAAACACTGATCATCCTACACAAAAGCCTGAAAAACTGTATGCCAAACTGGTGCTTGCCTCATCACGTCCCGGCGACAGAATATTTGACCCTTTTTTGGGCAGCGGCACATCGGCCGTCGTCGCACGAAAACTTGGCCGAAGATTTTTTGGAGTGGAAGTGAATCGTGAATATTGTCGGTGGGCGGTGAAGCGGTTGATGGCTGCGGCAGTCGATGTGTCGATTCAAGGATATTCCGACGGAGTTTTCTGGGAAAGGAACTCGTTGGCCGATCAAAAAAAAATGCAATGACGGCATACGCCGAAAAAATATTGATACACAGCCAACATTATTTAGAGTAAATAACTCGCAAAAATCAGCTGCGAGTGATTTTTGAGATTTGCCACGGGGGGGTACTGATGAGTTTAATAATGTAAACGGATTTTCAAGAGTCGCTTATGAACAGTAGCGTAAATGATTTTGTGTCGTTGGTGGTCAATAATCACGCAATCGACACGAAGGATGAGATGATAGCTGCGGTATGCCGTAATTTTCCTATGGTGAAGGATGGTCGTGCGCTGTATCACACCGATTATTTTGCTGTTGTGTTTTGCTATACAAAAAACGCATCCTTCAGCAATGTGGTGATATCATTGTCCAAACTTGAAAAGTATGATGGTATTCCATGTTTTGTCGTCGTTGTCAGAAGAGGCTTGGACAATCTGGTTTATATGATAAACACTACTTTTATTGATAAGGTTAGCCATAGCTCGCAAAGTTTGAGAATCGACAATATAAGAGGCAGTGTTCTTGGCAGTAATATACGCAAGCAATTGCCCGAAATTGATAGAGTCAATTCTCCGGAGTTTTTTGACGAATTATTTTCGTATCATCAGGGATTCACATGGATTGAGAACCTTGAGAGGATCGTGGAAAGAACCAATAATATACGTCCGGTAAAGGTTAAGACGGAGTTGAATCACTCTGAATATTTGAATCTGCTCGATGCTCCGCGGCGAGCGTCATAGTTTGTCGGATCGGATGATTATGCGGTGCTTCTTGATGATTTGCGCAGAAGATGTGAGGATGTCAAGGACGCCATGCTGGTGGCTTCTCGTGTCGATAATGTGAACGTTAGGGGACGGTTGATTGAGGCTCTGATCACATCGGATCCCGAGGAACGCACCGGCTTGCTTAAAGATCTGTCGGATGTAGAGCGTATGCTGCCGGTTTATGATACTGAAAACGGGCTGGGCGATTATGTCAGGCGTTTTGAAAGTGCCGACACCTATACCGATATAAAGACAAAGATACTATATCTTGATTCCAATCCGAAAGCTTATAATGTCGATAAATTTCTGAAATGTATGGGTGAGGAGCGTTCGGTGTTTATGTTCTTTTTTGTCGGCATTGACGACAGTGGGATAATGAATACAGTCCTGTGCTCGGTATTCCATGATCAGTTGATGAAAACCACTATATTGCAGCATCATTGGGCCGGAAGAGGTACAAGGGGCGTCGCTCAATTCAATGGAAAGGTCATAAACGGGATATTGTTTGAACATGACTTTAGGAATAATATTGATGAAGATAGTTCGAGATCATATCTTGAAAACCTGTTAAAAAGATGATCCGGTGGTGAGGAGAAATAAAAAGTTGGAGGGGAGCTGAAAAAAGTGTACCTTTGAGGAGTGCCAATGATATTATATGCAATGGCCGGCTCGTAATAAATCCTTAAATTAAATATCTCATATATTATGGTTCAGAGATTTATATTGAACGAAACGTCCTATTTCGGACCCGGAGCGCGCAAGGTGCTCCCCGAAGTGATACAGCGCCTCGGCAAGAAAAAGGCATTGGTTGTGACTGACAAAGGCCTCATTCAGTTTGGGGTGGCCAAGATGGTGACCGATGTCCTCGACGAGGCGGCAGTCGCCTACGATGTGTTCAGCGAGGTGAAGCCCAATCCTACTGTGAAGAACGTGCAGGACGGTGTGGCTGCTTTCAAGGCTTCTGGAGCCGATCTGCTGGTTGCTATCGGTGGCGGATCGGCCATGGATACCGCCAAAGGTATCGGTATTGTAGTGGCCAATCCGGAGTTTGCCGACGTGGTGTCGCTCGAAGGATGTGCGCCGACGAAGAACAAGAGCGTGCCTATGGTGGCGCTCCCCACCACGGCCGGTACGGCTGCCGAAACCACTATCAACTACGTCATAATCGACGAGGAAAAGAAAAAGAAGATGGTGTGTGTCGACCCCAATGATATCCCTGCCGTAGCCATGATCGATGCTGAACTGATGTATTCGTTGCCCAGAGGCCTCACCGCTGCCACAGGTATGGATGCGCTCACTCATGCCATAGAGGGTTACATCACAAAGGGCGCATGGGAGATGAGCGATATGTTTGAGATCGAGGCCATCCGTATGATCAGCCGCTATCTTCCCGTGGCAGTCGACGAGCCGCAGAACCCGGAGGGACGCAACGGCATGGCGGTGGCGCAGTATATCGCCGGAATGGCATTCTCCAACGTAGGCCTCGGACTGGTTCATGGCATGGCCCATCCCATGGGTTCACTTTTTGATGTGCCTCATGGTGTGGCCAATGCTCTCCTGCTCCCGACAGTCATGGAGTACAATATGCCGGAGTGTATCGACAAGTACCCCCGTATAGCCGAGGCTATGGGCGTGGATATAAAGGGTTTGACTCCGCAGGAGGCTTCGCAGGCCGCTGTCGATGCGGTCAGAGCGCTTGCTATTCGTGTCGGCATCCCGCAGCATCTGTCGGATCTCGGCATCAAGGAGTCCGACATACCGGCTCTCGCCGAGCAGGCTATTGCCGATGTGTGCACGCCGGGCAATCCGCGCGACTGCAGTCTTGAGGATATCAAGGCGCTTTACCGTCAGGTACTCTGACTTTGGTCGTGTAAAAATCAACGGCTCTGTGTCAACCGATTCGGTCTTTGACACAGAGCCGTTTTTCTATTCTTGTCAGGCTGTTTTCAGATAAATGCCTGCAATATTTCGGCACGTGCTATTCGGCTGAGAGGGCGCAGGCGAGCTGATCGGGACACGATGTGGATTTCGCACCGCACTTTATCCCTTTGAGCCGTCCGATTACCTCCTCGGGTGTCATTCCGCGCACGAGCGATCCGATGCCTTGCAGATTGCCGTGACATCCGCCGGTGAATGTGACGTTTTCCACGCGTCCGTCGTCGCCGATGGTTATCTCTATGTCGCGTGAACAGGTGCCTTGAGGCGTGTAGTGATAATGCTTTGCCATTATAAGTCGTATTGTTGGGTTACTGTAAACTCTCCTTTGAGCCTGATATCGTTGCTCGATGATCCGATCATCAATCGGAACAGACCCGGTTCGACCACGCGCCGGAGCGCGGGATTGTAGATCGACAGTTCGTCGGGTCCAAGGCTGAAATGCACTTCCCGGCTCTCTCCCGGATTGAGTTCTATACGCTTGAATCTTTTGAGCAGCATCGGAGGCTGGCTGGTTGAGGCCACTGCGTCGCGCAGATATAGCTGTGCCACCTCAGCTCCTTGGCGTCGGCCTGTGTTTGTCAGCCGGAAGCTGACATCCCAGCGGTCGCCGTTGTCGGTCGGAATTATCGTGAGATCGGAGTAGTCAAATGTCGTATAGCTTAGTCCGTGGCCGAAGCTGTAGAGCGGTGACCCGCTGCCATCCATATAATCGCGTCCGGTGCTCATGCGTGAGTAGTGGACCGGCAGCTGGCCTTCGGAGCGTGGGATGCTGACCGGCAGACGTCCCGACGGATTCACGTCGCCGAAAATTATGTCGGCAATGGCACTCCCGCCTTCCTGACCGGGATACCATGCCGTCAGAAGCGCGTCGGAGTGGCGGGCAGCAAGATTCATGTCGAGAGTACGGCCCTGGATGTAGACGGTCACGACCGGTTTGCCGGTGTCATAGATGGCCTGCATGAGCCGTAGCTGATCGCCGAGCGGTGTCAGTGTCGCCCGGTCAAATCCCTCTCCGCAGTCCATGTCGCTTACGTGTGAGGCGTCGGTCTGTGCGGCGCCGGTGGCTGCATATGATGTCTTGAAGTCGCGTGCGCTCGATCCGCCGACTGCGAGTACGGTCACATCGGCCGCGAGAGCTGCCTCCACGGCCGCCGCGATGTCGGTCTGCGCGGTGTCGCGTATGGCGCAGCCTTTCACGTAGACGATCTCCACATCGGGTGCGGCCTGGCGCAATCCTTCAAGTATAGTGGTGATGTTGTCGTCGGGCTGCGGGGCGGTGTAGTCGCCGAGCTGATTGTATTGTTCGTCGGCATTCGGGCCTATTACGGCTATGCGGCGCAGCCTTTTGCGGTCAAGCGGCAGCAGTGATCCCTCGTTTTTAAGCAGCGCTGTGCCCTGACGCGCTATCTCGCGCGCGGTGGCGCGGTGGCTGTCGGCGCCTACGCGCCGCGTGGCTTCCTGTGGATCAGTAAATGGGCGCTCGAAGAGTCCGAGGTCGAATTTCAGCCTCAGTATGCGCGCCACGGCGGTGTCGATGTCGGCTTCGGTGATTAGTCCCCGCTGAAGGGCTTCTATGGCACGCTTGCCGTAGCATGCGGCGCCGAGGTCTATGTCGACTCCGGCTTTAAGCGCCTGCGCGCCCGCTTCGGTGCGGTCCGAGGCCGTGTGTCCTGCAAGAACGTCAATGCTGTAGAGGTCGGAGTAGACTGCTCCGGTGAAGCCCCATTCGTCGCGCAGCAGGCCGGTGAGAAGTTCACGGTTGGCGGTGCAGGGTATCCCGTCCACACTGTTGTAGGAACTCATCACTGTGGCCGCACCGGCCGCAATGGCGTGGCGGAACGGTTCGAGAAGTTCGCTGCGAAGCCTTACCGGCCCCACGCTCGCCTCCGCACCGTTGTGTCCTCCTTCGGGGACGCCGTAGGCTGCAAAATGCTTAAGCGTGGAGTAGAGATGGCGTCCGTCGTTGACCGACGATCCGCGTCGGCCCTGCATACCATCCACCATGGCTGCACCCATGACTCCGCTGAGCCACGGGTCTTCGCCGAAAGTCTCCTCCATGCGGCTCCAGCGTGGCTCGCGTGCTATGTCAAGAACAGGACCGTAGCCTACGCCTGCCCCAGTCGACCTGGCCTCAAGAGCTATCTCCTCGCCGGCGCGGCGTATCAGCTCCGGATGCCATGTGCCGGCCATGGACAGGCCGGTCGGATATACGGTAGCACCGATAGCCATGTGTCCGTGGGGACACTCTTCGGCAAATAGTATTGGTATGCCGAGCCGCGTGCTGTCAATCGCAAATGCCTGAAGGGCATTGAGAGCGGCGGCACCTTCGGCCGGCGACAGTCCGTTCTCGAGCGTCTTCTGTGTCCAGGGGTCGGCCCGGAGTGTGGCCCAGTAGCCGCCAACGGGCATCTTGCCGCGGTTCTGCTCTCTGAATTTCTCGGAGGGAGCGATGCTTCCGTCGGGTCGGCGCTCATACATTTCCCATCCCATGGGGCAGAGCAACTGCCCGGCTTTCTCCTCAAGTGTCATGCGGCTCAGCAGATCTGCCACTCGCTCCTCTGTCGGTTTCGAGGCCTGAAGGTAGACGGGCGTCGTGGCCGTCGTGGACAATGCCGTGGCGATTATGGCCGAAGCTGCAATAATGTGCGTTGCTCTCATCTCTTTCTGAATTTTATTGCAAGCGGTCCGGCTTTTACTCCCTTCGGCAGATTCACGCGCGTCACGCCGTTGCGGTCGGTGCTATAGCTGAGCTTGCGTCGGCCGTCGAGCAGCGTCATGCGCCCCTTTGGCTCGTTGCCGTTCCATGTGATCTGCCGTGGCATGGCTTCTCCTTCGGCCGGAGTGACTATGGCATAGAGTGTTGATCCGTCCTTCGATGCGGTGAACCATACATTGCCGTCATTGTATATCGGTGTGGTGACTGTCGAATATATCGCTTCGCCGTTGCGACGCAGCCATTCGCCGACAGCCCTCAGACGCCATTCGGCTTCCGGCTCTATAAGTCCTTCGGCCGTGGGGCCGACTCCGAGAAGCAGACATCCGCCCTTGGCCGTGGTCTCAGCCAGCAGGGCTATCACCTTTTCAGGCGATTTGTATGGCGCGTCGGGCACCCATCCCCAGTCGTTGCTCAGCGTTATGCAGCTTTCCCACGGATAGGAGAGTTGCTTTTCGGGGATGCCTCGCTCGGGCGTCTGATAGTTCTCGTTGCGTCCGCGTATGCTGCGGTCCACCGATATGAGTCCGGGATGCCGCCCGGAGCGGGCCTCGAGAAGAATGCTGTCGAGTCCTATGTCATCGCCTTTGATCCATCCGCCGTCGAGCCAGAGTATGTCGAGCCGTCCGTAGCGTCCCGATAGCAGTTCGCCGAGCTGCCCGGCTGTGAAGTCCTGATAGCGTTTCCACCAGTCGGGGTGTCGCTCCTTTTTGTAGTTGATATGGCGGTTGGGAGTGGCAAACTCCGGATTCCAGAACCATTCGGTGTGCCAGTCGGGTTTGGAAAAATATGCTCCGATGCTGAAACCTTTGTCGCGGAATGCGTCGAACACGTGGCGGGTCACGTCGCTCTTCTCGTTTCCTGCAAACGGTCCTTTGGCTATCGAAAAGTCAGTGAGCCGGGAGTCGAACATGCAGAAGCCGTCGTGGTGCTTGGTGGTGAATATCGCATAGCGCATTCCGGCGTCGGCCATGATGTCGGCCCACTGTGCCGGATCAAACTGCGTCGGGTTGAGAGAGTCGGCCAGGCTCCAGTACCATTTCTTATACTCTTCGTAAGGCATATTGCCCTTGCGGCTGATCCAGTCTACATCCTCCGAACATATCGACCATGACTCCACGATGCCCGGCACGGAGTATAATCCCCAGTGGAACAGTACTCCGAATTTCAGGTCGCGCCATTGGTCGAGCTTGTTTATCACGGCTGTGTCTGTAGGCCATTCATAGCCCGAGGCGTCCGATTGCTGGTGGACGAACCCCTGCACCTGTTGTGCCTCTGCTGTCATTGCGGCTGTTGCCATGATCGCACCGGCGGCAGCCATTCTGAAATATCTGTTCATGAAGTTATAGGTGTTTAAGGTGTGATCAGACATTGTGCAAAATTACTGAATTTTCTGCGACATATAGTGCGGATTTGTCAGAGAACTATGTCGTCAAGTCGTTCTACGGTGTGTGCCGGCGAGGGTGCATGGAGCAGCCCGGTGGGATTGAAGAGAATCGCCTGCCATCCGGCGGCGAGCGCGCCCTCTATGTCGGTCGCGGGGTTGTCGCCGATCATCAGATGAGCCGACGGATCGCTGATGCCGCTGCGCTTCATCGCATGGCTGAAAATCCGCGTGTCGGGTTTGTTGATGCCGATGTCGTCCGACAGCACGGTGATGTCGATCAGATGCGCTATTCCGGCCGAGGCGATTTTACGGTGCTGCACATCGGCGAAGCCGTTGGAAAGCACTCCGACATTCAGTCGGAATTTGCGAAGCCGTTCAAGCAGTGCGAGCGCGCCGTCTACCAGTGTGCTCTCCTCAGCCAGCCGGTCGAGATATATCCTGTCAAGATCATGAGTGAGAGCTGACGCCTCGCGCCGGGTCATTCCCGCCTCGGCGAGTGGTCTGATGAAGCGTTCCTCCCGAAGGTATGTGCAGCTTATCTCGGCTCGGTTGTAGAGCGTCCATAGGCGGTGGTTGTGGCGCTCGTAGGCTGATATCCAGGCCTCGGAGTCGTCAAAAAGTCTGCCGATAGCGTGATAGTCATGATACACGCGGCTCAACGCACGGCGCGAGTTGCCGCGGAAGTCTATGATGGTGTCGTCGAGATCCACCCACACCATCCGGATCTTGTCGGTGTCGATTATGGCTTTCATGCTTCTTCGGTATGAAGATGGCGCTCCTCGATGCGTCGGAGCAGACGCACCACCTGGATCGTCACCGGCAGGATTATTATCTCATATAGTGTCTTGAGCAGCGCCTGAGTGACGATAAGCGATATTATCACTCCGGCGGGAAGCTCTCCGGCAAAGGCTATCGGGAAAAATATCAGCGAGTCGGCGCCCTCTCCGAAAAGGGTTGACACTATGGCGCGCAATGAGAATCTGCTTCCGTCAGGGTGGGCGAGACGCATACGGTGCATGACGTAGGCGTTGACCATCGATCCGGCAAGGAAGGCTATGAAACTTGCCGCGAATATCCGGGGCACGGCTCCGAACATAGTGGCCATTGCTTCCTGACTGTGCCACGAGTCGGTGCCTGGCAGCAGTATGCCTATCTGGAGCATGATCGACACAAACAGGTTGGCAGCGAAACCGAGCCATATCACCTGGCGGGCGCGACGAAGTCCGTAGATTTCCACCACGCAGTCGGCGATGATGTATGACACCGGAAACACCACCACTCCGGCCGTAATGGTGAATGGTCCGAGAGGCACGGTCTTTATTTCCATGAGGTTGGCCGTGATAAGGCACACGCAGAACGTCACTGCAAGCAGCAGAAACGTCATAGAGATCTGTCGGGTAGGTTGATTCATTGTTCTTGTTTTTAACGAGGTAGCAAGCACTCGGAGTTGATTACTGTTTTTAATTCATGGGCAGAAGCCACATAGCTGTGGGTAGGTCACACCTGCGACACGATATAGTCGGTCAATAGTTTTATGGCCACGGTGTTATGGCCGCCCTGCGGCACGATTATGTCGGCGTAGCGTTTCGAAGGTTCGATATACTGCTCGTGCATAGGCTTTAATACAGCTTGATAGCGATCGATCACCATCTGGGGAGTGCGTCCGCGTGAGATACAGTCGCGCGCTATTACGCGTATGAGCCGGTCGTCGGCATCGGCGTCGACAAACACTTTTATGTCGAGCATGTCGCGCAGACGAGGCTGCGACAGCACAAGAATCCCTTCGACGATCACCACGCTGCGCGGTTCCACTCTTACTGTCGCTTCCTGACGCGTGCAGGTCAGGTAACTGTAAGTGGGCATCTCCACCGCACGTCCTTCGCGGAGGCTGTCGAGCTGCTGTTCGAGAAGCGTCCATTCGATCGACTGCGGTTCGTCGAAATTCACTTTGCGTCGGTCCTCTATAGGTAGATGGCTCAAGTCGCGGTAATAGTTGTCCTGCGGCAACAGAGCCACTGCGCCCTCGGGAAGGCTCGCCACAATACGGCTTACGACGGTTGACTTTCCGGAGCCCGTCCCTCCGGCTATGCCGATTACAATCATACTGCAAAGTTAAGCATTTTCGCGCAAATTTTCAGCCACTCTGACGCTAAGAGGATGCTCAATGCCACAACGCAGGTTCAACTGGCAAGTGCAAAATTAGCGATTTGTTTGAAGAACTCGGTTTTCGGGTTTGAAAAACCGAGTTTTTTCCGTGGTCTGAGGTTTAGTTTCTTTGCGACATTCTTGATGTATAGGTC
>NZ_PUED01000054.1 GCF_003024925.1 Paramuribaculum intestinale | reverse complement strand
AAACATAACAAATCCCGGCGCCACAAGATGACGACGGGATTTTTATTTTGACCATCCCACACATACGCAATGAAACCCAAAGTGACCATACAGGGAGTGGCAGGCTGCTACCACGATGCAGCGGCAAGAGCCTACTTCGCACCGACAGAGATCGACACAGTGCCTTGCGACACATTCCAGGCAATGTTCGAGACACTCGACACCGATGCATCCCTTATCGGCATACTCGCGATTGAAAACACCATTGCCGGCGCCCTGCTCCAGAACCACGAACTGCTGCGCAAAAGCAATCTGACGATCGTCGGCGAACACAAGATGAGAATCTCCCATGTGCTTGCCGCATTGCCAGGCCAGCCGATCGACTCGCTGACCGAAGTCAACTCCCATCCGATGGCATTGATGCAGTGCGAACAGTATCTGCGCCGGCATCCGAATCTGCGCATTGTGGAGAAACTCGACACAGCCGGAAGCGCCAAGGACATAGCCATGCATGACCTGCGCGGACACGCGGCCGTGTGCGGCGAACTGGCCGCCGAACTCTACGGACTCGAAATACTTGCCCGCGGAATCGAAACAAACAAGCGCAATTTCACGCGCTTCCTGATACTCGCCGATCCTCTGATGGCTCCGGAGCTCAAACCGAAGGAGGAACAGCTCGACAAATCGTCAATCGTATTCACCCTCCCCCATACCCACGGGGCGTTGTCGAAGGTGCTGACAATTTTCTCGTTCTACGACATGAACCTTTCGAAAATCCAGTCGATGCCCATAATAGGCCGCGAATGGGAATACAGATTCTATATCGACCTTACGTTTGACTCCTTCGTGCGCTACCGCCAGGCACTCGACGCAGTGCGCCCTCTGCTCAACGACTTCAGAGTGCTCGGCGAATACAAGGAATGCAAAAATGAAATCTGACAGCTTCCAAACACATCCAGAATCATGAAAAAAGAGATACAACCAGCCTCCAGGGTAAGCGAGGTGAAAGAATACTACTTCTCCAAGAAGCTGCGCGAGGTGGCGCGCCTCAATGCCGAAGGCCGCGACATCATATCGCTCGGTATCGGCGGCCCTGACCGCATGCCGGCCGACGAAGTGATCGACACCCTGTGTGAAGAGACACGCAAGGAAGGCAACCACAGCTATCAATCCTACACCGGACTCCCCGCGCTGCGCCAAGCCTACGCCGACTTCTACCGGCGCTGGTATGGCGTGGAGCTGGATCCATCAAAAGAGATCCTGCCGCTGATAGGAAGCAAGGAGGGAATACTCCATGTCTCGCTTGCTCTGCTCAATCCGGGCGACGGCGTGCTTGTGCCCAATCCGGGATATCCCACCTACACGTCGGTGAGCCGTCTGGCGCAGGCCGAAGTGTTCAACTACGATCTCACCGAGGAAAACGGCTGGCTTCCCGACTTCGACCAGCTCGAAAAAATGCCGCTCGAACGCATAAAACTGATGTGGGTCAACTATCCCCACATGCCCACCGGCACTCAGGCCACTCCCGAACTTCTGCAACGGATAGTGGATTTCGGCCGACGTCATGGCATAGTGATAGCCCACGACAACCCTTACAGCTTAATCCTCAACGAAAACCCCACAAGCCTGCTGCAGATCGAGGGAGCCAAGGATGTGGCCATAGAGCTAAACTCAATGAGCAAAAGCCACAACATGGCCGGATGGCGCATGGGAATGCTGGCCTCCAATCCCACTATGATCGAGTGGATACTCAAAGTGAAGTCGAACATCGACAGCGGACAGTTCCGGCCCATGATGCTGGCAGCTGTCAAAGGGCTTGAGGCCGACAAATCATGGTACGATACGCTCAACGCCACGTATGCACGTAGACGTGCCGTGGCCGAGGAGGTGATGACAGCCCTGGGATGCACATTCGACCCGACGCAGCGCGGACTGTTTCTGTGGGGGCGCATAGCCGACAGTGAGAGCGGCAGCGAGGCCGTGGCCGACCGTGCGCTTTACGAGTCGCGGGTGTTCGTCACCCCCGGCTTCATATTCGGAAGCAACGGCGACCGCTACATACGCATATCGCTCTGCGCCACCGAAGAGAAACTCCGCGAGGCACTCGCCCGCATCAGACAATCGTCAGACAGACAAATCCAAACATATTAAAACATACACAAAAAACGTCAGAAACCGATGGAAGACCTGCAACCTATCATCTTCAAGGGGATAGACCCTGACAGACCACTCGTCATAGCCGGCCCCTGCAGTGCAGAAACCGAAGAACAAGTGCTCTCCACCGCGGCTGAACTCGCCGCCAACGGCATCAAGATATTCCGTGCCGGAATATGGAAACCCCGCACCAAGCCCGGCGGCTTCGAAGGCGTCGGCGCTCCGGGACTCGAATGGCTCAAAAAAGTCAAGGAAACGACCGGCATGTACACAGCCACCGAAGTGGCCACCCGCCAGCATGTCAACGACGCCCTTGCTGCCGGAGTGGATCTGCTGTGGATCGGCGCACGCACCTCGGCCAACCCCTTCGCCATGCAAGAGATCGCCGACACACTTCAGGAGTCGGGACGCACCGATGTGGCCGTGCTCGTCAAAAACCCGGTGAATCCGGATCTCGAACTATGGATCGGCGCCCTGCAGCGCATCTACAACGCCGGCATCAGACGTCTGGGAGCCATCCACCGCGGCTTCAGCACCTACGGCAAGCATCTCTACCGCAATATGCCGCAATGGCATATCCCGACAGAGCTGCGCCTGCGGTTTCCCTCGCTGCCGATCATCGTCGACCCCTCGCATATCGGAGGCAAGCGCGAACTGATAGCCCCCCTCTCGCAGCAGTCGCTCGACATGGGTTTCAACGGTCTGATCATAGAGAGCCACTGCGATCCCGACAAGGCATGGAGCGACGCCTCGCAACAGGTTACGCCCGAGATTCTCAACTTCATACTCAACACCCTCGTGGTGCGCGACTCACGCCAGTCGACAGAAAACCTGACTCTTCTGCGCCAGCAGATCGACCAGATCGACAACGACCTGCTCGAAACTCTTGCAAAGCGCATGAGAGTGTCGCGCGAGATAGGCCAGTACAAGAAGGAACACCGTATGCCCGTAGTGCAGGCCAACCGCTACAACGATATAATCCGCACCCGCGTGACGCTCGGACAGGAGATGGGTATGGACGAAAACTTCATGCGCACCATACTGCTCGCCATCCACGACGAATCGGTGCGCCAGCAGATAGAGGTGTTGAACGATCGTGCCCGCTGACCACTGCCCTATGCGTATACTTATAATGGGAGTAGGCAAGATGGGGTCGTTTTTCAGCGACCTGCTCTCTTTCACCCACGAGGTGGCCGTCTACGACCCCGACCCTCAACGACTGCGGTTCACCTACAACGCGCAACGGTTCAGCGACCTTGACGAGATAGACGGTTTCCACCCCGAAATGGTGATCAATGCCGCCACGGTCAAATACACGCTCGACGCATTCAAGGCCGTGCTGCCCCATATCGACCGCTCCTGCATACTTTCCGACATCTCTTCGGTGAAGACCGGACTGCCGGAATTCTATGCCGGGGGCGGACATCCGTTCGTTTCCACCCACCCGATGTTCGGCCCCACATTCGCGTCGCTGAGCAATCTCGCCGACGAAAACGCCATCATCATATCGGAAGGCGATCATCTCGGACGTGTGTTTTTCAAGGATCTATACGGACAGCTCGGGCTGCATATCGAGGAGTACACCTTCGAAGAGCATGACCGCACGATAGCCTACTCTCTATCGATCCCGTTCGCGTCGACGCTCGTATTCGCGTCGGTCATGAAACATCAGGATGCCCCCGGCACGACCTTCAAGCGCCATATGGCCATAGCACGCGGTCTGATGTCGGAGGACGACTTCCTGCTGAGCGAGATACTGTTCAACCCCAACACCCCCTCACAGCTCGACCAGATCGTAGAGCGTCTGGCCACACTGAAAGAGATCGTAGAGCGTCACGACCATGACGCGATGAAATCCTATCTCGAACAAGCACGGCAGAATCTGAAATAACCCCGGCTTTACGGAAAGAACCGCCATAGACAAGACGGTGGGCACGGATACCATCAACAGTATGTGCCACACCGTCTTGCCATATCATTGCCAGATGCCCACTACGAACAACATCCCTCAAAAAAAGTTAAAAAAACCTGCGCACTGTAACTTTTTTACTAAATTTATCGTCAATTATATCAGACACCAATCAGAATACCATAGACTGTAATGAAACGACTGACATTAGCCGCATCAATAGCCTGCACAATGTTCGGAATAGGCTTCAGCAGCTGCGGAAATGCCTCCGACAGTTCAGAACACGATACCGACAGCGTAGCGACCGTGCTTCCCTCGAAAATAGCGGAAGTCAAGACCCTGAAACTCACACCAAAGATGTTCAGTCATGAAACCGTGAGCAACGGCAAAGTCAGCGCACACGACTTCGCCGACCTCAGTTTCGCATCGTCCGATGCCGTGATCGACCGCATAATGGTGAAGAACGGCCAACACGTCAGGAAAGGGCAGCCAATAGCCTCGCTCGACAAATTCAAACTTGAAAACACCCTGACCCAGAACCTCAACGACCTTGAAACCGCACGGCTGGAACTGGCAGATGTGCTGATCGGTCAGGGATACGATCCGGAAAAGCCCGGCGAAGTGCCTGCTGAGGTGATGAAACTCGCCAGGCTGCGAAGCGGCCTCGACAAGGCCGAAACCGTATTGCAGCAGACGCGCCGCGAACTGGAAGACGCCACTCTGAAGGCACCGTTCGACGGCGTAGTGGCCAACCTGTTTCAGAAAGTCCACAACCGGCCTGACAACTCCCAGCCGTTCTGCCGCATCGTGGCATCGGGCGGCATGGATGTCGAGTTCAAGATACTTGAGAGCGAACTGTCAGTGATACGTCAGGGCGACCGTGTGACTGTCACCTCATTCTCCACGGGCGAAACCTCAGAAGGGACTGTGAGCGAGATCAATCCGGTGGTCAATGACGACGGCCTCGTGACGGTGCGCGCCTCCGTCAAAGGCTCCGGACTGTTTGACGGCATGAATGTGAAAATGAGCGTGAAGCGCGATCTTGAAAACGCCCTTGTAGTGCCCAAGTCGGCAGTAGTGCTCCGCACCGGCAAGCAGGTGGTATTTGTCCACAGCAACGGCAAAGCCTTATGGAACTATGTCACCACCGGACTTGAAAACATGAACGAATATATAATCACCGACGGACTGACCGAAGGGATGGAAGTGATCTATGACGGCAATGTGAACCTGGCTCATGAATCGCCGGTGACAGTGGTCGACGACAAACATTGAACAGACGTTACTACCCCACACCAACCGACAGCCCCTCCATCGTATGATACATTTTCTTCTCAAGCGCCCTATAGCTGTGATCATGGCCTTTCTGGCCTGTCTTATTGTGGGACTTGTCACATATTTCTCACTCCCGGTAAGTCTTTTGCCCGGTATCGCCATACCCCATATCACAGTGCAGATACAGGGCGACGACACAGGTGCGCGCGAGCTTGAGAACAACGTGACCGCCACGGTGCGCCGACAGCTGCTACAAGTGGGCGGCCTCAACGAAATAAAGAGCCTAACGCGCGACGGTCTGTCGGTCATACAGCTCGAATTTGACTACGGCGTCAACACCGACCTCGCCTTTATCGAAGTCAACGAAAAAATCGACGCCGCGATGAACACACTGCCGCGCGACACACGGCGACCGAAGGCCATTAAAGCGTCGGCCACCGACATACCGGTGCTGTATCTCAATATGACTCTGCGCAGCGACCGGCCCTACGGCTCCACCGACGAAACACGCTTCCTGCAGATGTGCGAACTGGCCGACAATGTCGTGCGCCGACGCATTGAGCAGCTGCCGGAGATAGCCATGGCCGACGTCACCGGCATCCCGGGACAATATCTGCGGATAGTGCCCGACGAAACGAAGATGAAGCTTGCCGGAGTGACTGTCGACGACCTCGAAAAATCTCTGACCGCCAACAATATCGAGCCAGGGACGATGACCGTGCGCGACGGCTACTATGAATACAACGTACACATATCCAACCAGCTGCGCACCGTGGTCGACGTAGAGAACATCTACATCAGCAAGAATGGCCGCATGCAGCAGCTGCGCGATCTGTGCCGTGTGGAAGTCACAGCCGACAGCGAGAACGGCTACTCCTACTTCGGCGGCAAACGTGCCGTGACTCTGGCCATCATAAAGCAGAGCGAGGAGAACATGGACGACATGAAGGAATCGCTGTCGCAGACCGCCGAATACTTCTCGAAACTCTATCCCGACATAGAATTCTCGCAGAGCCGCAACCAGACCGAGCTGCTCGACTACACCATATCCAATCTCGTGCAGAATCTAATATTGGGATTCATACTCGTGTTTATGGTCACGGCTTTCTTCATGGGCGACATGCGCGCATCCATCATCATCGGCGCCAGCATAGTGGTGGCTATCATAATCACGTTCCTGCTGTTCTATCTCTTCCATGTGTCGCTCAACATCATTTCGCTCTCGGGACTTATCCTCGCCGTAGGCATGATGATCGACAACTCCGTGATAGTAACCGAAAACATCACCCAATACCGACAGAAAGGACTTACGCTCATGCGTGCCTGCGACAAAGGCACATCGGAGATGATCACCCCGATGCTCAGCTCCTCGCTGACCACTGTGGCGGTATTCGTGCCCCTGGTGTTCATGAGCGGCATAGCCGGCGCGATATTCACCGACCAGGCGTTTTCCATCACCGCCGGACTTGCCGTCAGCTACATAACAGGCATAATGCTTCTGCCGGTGATCTACATGCTTGTCTACCGCCGCAAAGCCTCACGCAAAAGCGGACACAACACCGCCACACGCGCCGCCCATGAAGGGAAGACGGCTACCAAGGTCAACGCATGGCTCGACCGTGTGTACACGCGCATCATTGACTGGTGCTTCGGCCATGTGGCAATCTGCGTGACGGGAATATGCCTCATCCTGCCGATGTGCGTGGCCATGTTCATGGTGCTCCCTGTAGAGCGGATGCCACAGATAGATCACAGCGAACTTATAGCACGCATCGAATGGAACGAAAACATCAATATCGACGAAAATGCGGCGCGCGTCAACCGTCTGCTCGACAATATAGGCCTTGACAACGATGTCGACATGCACTCGGCCTATATCGGAGTGCAGGACTATCTGCTCGATGCCGGAAGCGAACTGACTCCGTCGGAGAGCGAGGTGTATCTGCGCGCACTCCGTCCATCGCTCATAGCGCCTCTGCAGACCCGTATAGATTCCGTCGTCAGATCGGAATATCCCAAGGCGATGGTGACTTTCAGCCCTCCTGAAAACATTTTCGAAAAGATATTCTCTTCGGACGAGCCCACGGTTCAGGCTCGCATTTTCCCTGCCGACCGTGCACGCGCCACCGAAACCGAGAGCCTGCTGTCGCTCGACGACGAGATAGCGTCGGCCACAGGCATCCCATCGTCGGGCATAGCCCTCCACAACCGCATAAACCTTGTGATCGACCGCGAAAAACTCCAGCTCTACAATGTGGATTATTCGGCAGTGGAACGCATGCTCCGCATGGCGCTGAAAGGCAACACGGTCACTACTCTCCGCTCATATCAGCAATATCTGCCTATCGGCATCACTACCACCGAACGGAGCGTAGACGAGATACTGGCCACCACTATCGTGGAGTCGCGACCCGACAAGGAGGGCCGGACATCGGAGATACCGCTGTCGTATCTGGTGAAATCCCACCGCGACCGCGAACTGAAAGAGATCCATGCCGGAAAAAACGGCGAATACGTGCCGCTCAATTACTACGATATCACCGACCCGGAGCGTACCATGTCGCGGATACGGTCGACGGTCGACCGGTCGGACATGTGGGACGTGGAATTTTCAGGCAGTTTCTTCTCAAACGCAAGGATGATGCAGGAGCTGATGGTGATACTTGCTATCTCCATACTGCTGATGTATTTCATACTCTGCGCCCAGTTCGAGAGCTTCGTGCAGCCGCTGATAGTGCTGCTTGAGATACCTCTCGACGTGGCTTTCGCGCTGCTTACCCTATGGGTATTCGGCCATACGCTCAACCTTATGAGCGCGATAGGCATTATCGTGACCTGCGGTATCGTGGTCAACGACTCGATACTCAAACTCGACGCCATCAACGAACTGCGCAAAGCCGGCATACCTCTGACGGAGGCCATACACACAGCCGGACTCCGCCGCCTGAGGCCGATAATCATGACTTCGCTCACAACGATATTCGCCATGGTGCCCACCCTATTCACCAAAGACATGGGTTCGGAACTGCAGCAGCCTCTGGCCATAGCCATGATAGGCTCAATGGTTGTAGGCACACTGATAAGCATATTCCTGATACCGCTCGTCTACTGGCTCATCTACCGCAAAAGCGACAAACCGCTCCAAACCGTATAAGCAATCCACACGACCGAAACAGATCATGAATCGACTACACCTGCTACTGCTTGCACTGCTGACAGCCTCCGGCATCAGCGCACAGCGCCACATAACCCTCGACCTACAGAGCACCATCGAGATAGCCTCCGACAGCTCGCTGCAGGCATTCCGCTCCCAGAATCTCTATATGTCGGGATACTGGGAATACGTATCGTTCAAGGCCGGACGTCTGCCGAGTCTGTCGCTCAACCTCACTCCTGCGAGCTACAACCAGTCGGTGACACGCGAATTCGACAACACCGACCAGGTCTACCGCTACTACTCCCTGAAATCATATTCCGCATCAGGCGGCCTCAACATTGTGCAGAATTTCGACCCGCTCGGCGGAACATTCTATGTCGAAAGTTCACTGGCCTACATGCGCAATTTCGGCCACACCCGTTACACGCAGTATTCAGCGATACCCGTGCGTATAGGCTACCGTCAGGATCTGTTAGGCTTCAACCAGTTCAGATGGGAGCGCCGCATAGAACCGGTGAAATACGAGAAAGTCAAGAAAGAATTTCTTTACAATATGGAGGAGGTGTCGGAAACGGCCGTCAACTACTTCTTCAATCTGGCTCTCGCCCAGGCCGAATACCGTCTGGCAAAAGACAATCTCGCCTCAGCCGACACGATCTACACCGTAGGCGAACGCCGCTTCAAGATAGCCTCGATATCGCAGGCCGACCTGCTGACGCTGAGACTTGACAAAGTCAATGCCGAAAACACTCTCGCCAACACACGCATAGCGCTGAAACGCGCCATGTTCTCACTGGCGTCGTTTCTTGGTATGGACAAAAACACCGAGATCACCGTACAGCTCCCGTCGGTGCCCTCCGCGAGAACGATCGATCCGGATCTGGCGCTCATGCATGCCAAAGCCAACAATCCCAAACTTCTCTCCCACCGTCAGGGTATTCTCGAAGCACAGCGCGATGTCAGCCGCACACGCATGGAACAGCGCTTCAACGCCAACATCAATGCAAGCGTGGGCTTCAACCAGTTTGCCGACAACTTCTCCGGCGCCTACCACCACCCGATGCGTCAGGACATCGTGTCGCTGTCGATCAACATACCGCTCATAGACTGGGGAGTGAGAAAAGGCCGGCTCAACATGGCCAAGAACAATCTCAACATACTTGAAATCCAGGCCCGTCAGGACGAACTGTCGATGGAAGAGGACGTGATAATGACCGTCAGCGACTTCAACATACAGCGTCAGCTCGTCAGCTCAGCCATCGAGGCGCTCGATCTGGCCGAAACGTCGTATGCGCAGACACGTCAGCGCTTCATCATAGGCAAAGCCGATCTCAACACCCTCACACTGTCGCAGAACCGCCAGCAGGATGCCAACAAAAACTACATCACTTCACTGCAGAACTACTGGCTGAGCTACTACAAACTGCGCAAACTGACTCTATTTGACTTCGACAGCGGCATGGAACTGTCCAACAAATTCGACATACAGCACCATATCCGCTGACCATAACCCGAGACCTCACACACCGCCTTCTGCTGACGCATGAAACGACGCCTATCATCATTCACTGCCATCGTCACGTTCATAGCCCTCGCCATCGTGGGAGCGGCTTTGGTGCCGCTGCTGCCGGTCAAACTATCGCCATCGCGCTCCCTCCCGAGCCTGACGGTGAGTTTCACCATGCCCGGCAACTCGGCCCGTGTGATCGAAAGCGGAGTGACGAGCAAACTCGAATCGATGCTTGCGCGTGTGCAGGGCGTCAAGGAGATCACATCCAGCTCGTCGAACGGCCGCGGCGACATAACGATCGGACTCGACCGTCACGCCGACATCGAAGCAACCCGCTTCGAAGTGTCGACAATCATCCGGCAGGCATGGTCGCAGCTGCCCGAAGAGGTGAGCTATCCACAGATCACCACACGTCAGGCCGACAACCGCGCCTCACGCCCGTTTCTAAGCTACACGCTCAACGCCCCCGCCTCACCATACGAAATACAGAGCTATGCCGAGGAGAACATAAAGCCGGCACTCGGCCAGCTGCGCGGAGTCTACAAAGTGGAGCTGTCGGGCGCACGCCCGATGGAGTGGAACGTAAAGTATGACAGCGACATGTTGCATTCGCTCGGCCTTACACCGGACGATCTTGTCGAAGCGATCACACAGAGTTCACGCTCACAGTTTCTCGGCATAGCCCGCTCGGGCGACCAGTGGCTGCGTGTAAGCTCCGTCAGCACGCTTGATGCCGGCAAATCGTTTGATCCATCGCATATATTCGTGAGCACTCCCGACGGAGCGGGCGTACCGTTGTCGCGGCTCGTCACCGTGGAGCGGCGCGAGGCCGAAGCCCAGAGCTACTACCGCATCAACGGACTCAACTCCATATATCTCAACATCACAGCCGACGATGACGCCAACCAGATTCAGCTCGCCGAGAAGGTGAAAGACCTGATGGATCAGCTCAAGCCGAAAATGCCCAAAGGGTATCAGGTGATCATGGGATATGACGCCACCGAAAACATCAATGAAGAGCTGTCGAAAATCTACTTCCGCTCGGGACTGACATTCCTGATACTGCTGGCATTCGTAGGCATCATCACCCTCAACCTGCGCTATATGCTGATCATCACCATATCGCTGATGATCAACCTGGCAGTGGCCGTGATATTCTATTATCTCACAGGCATAGAGATACAGCTCTACTCGCTCGCCGGCATCACAATATCGCTCAACCTCATAATCGACAACATAATAGTGATGACCGACCATATCACCCACAAGCACAATCTCAAGGCGTTCACATCGGTGATGGCGGCCACTCTCACTACGGTGGGTGCGCTGGGCATAGTGTTTTTCCTCAACGAAAGCATCAGGCTCAATCTTCAGGATTTTGTGGCGGTGGTGATCATCAATCTTGCCGTATCGCTGTTTGTGGCTCTCTTCCTCGTTCCGGCGCTAATAGAGCGCATCGGTCTGCGCCTGCGCCACCGCAAGAGCCGCAGCGGCAAGCGCTGGGCAGTGATATTCTCACACGCCTACAGCGCTGTCATCCGCTTCTGCCAGCGTCACCGCACAGCCATGACAGTGCTCCTCGTTCTCAGCTTCGGACTGCCGGTGTTCATGCTTCCCGAATCAATAGGCACCGACCGCTGGAATCCCAAGTCAGACAATCAGCTCAACCGATGGGAACGGCTCTACAACGCCACCCTCGGAAGCAAGACCTACAAAGAAAAGATAAAACCGATAGCCGATGTGGCTCTCGGAGGATCCTTAAGGCTTTTCACGCAGGATGTGTATGCGGGCAGCTACTTCAACCGCGGCGAATCGGAGCCGTCGCTTCAGATCTACGCCACACTGCCCAACGGCGCCACACTCGAACAGATGAACGAGCTTATCACCCAGATGGAGAGCTATCTGACAGGCTTCAGCGAGATACGCCAGTTTCAGACCTCCATCAGCTCACCGTATCGTGCGTCGATCTACATAATGTTTACAAAAGCCGCACAGAAGACCTATTTCCCCTATCAGCTAAAGAGCGACATAATACGCAAGGCACAGACTCTCGGCGGCGGTTCGTGGAGCGTCTACGGCCTGGAGGACCAGGGCTTCAACAACGACGTGCGCGAAAGCACCGGCAGCTATCGAGTGAAGATGTTCGGCTACAACTACGACGAGCTTGAACAATGGGCCGACTCGCTCAAGGCACAGCTGCTCAGCCACCGACGCATCAAAGAGGTGACCATCGCTTCTGAATTCTCATACTGGAAGGACGACTACAGCGAATTTGCCATAGAGGTCGACAAAGAGCGCCTTGCCAAGGAAGGGTTCACCATATCGCAGCTCTACAACGCCCTGAATCCCATATTCGGCCGCAAGATCAACTCCGGATATGTCAACGGTGAGCGAAGCCTGGAGCAGATATATCTTAATTCGCAGCAGGGCAGGAGCTACGATGTATGGGCGCTGATGAACATGCCTATACCTATCGGCGGCCGCACCCTCAAACTGGCCGACTTCGCGACGGTCAGCCACCGCGACGCTCCAAAATCGATCGCGAAAGAAAATCAGCAATACCGTCTGTGTCTGCAATACGAATATATCGGATCGAGCACACAGGGAAAGAAAATTCTCGAGAACGATCTCGAACGGCTGTCGCGCAAGCTCCCGATAGGCTATTCAGCCAAGACAGAGGGATGGGACTATTACTGGAACCGTGATCAGGAGGCATCCTACTGGCTGCTCCTGCTCGTGATAGCCATCATATTCTTCACCACCTCCATACTCTTCAACTCGCTGATGCAGCCTCTGGCCATCATATTCACCATACCGATATCGTTCATAGGAGTGTTCGTGACATTCTACCTCACCAAAATCAACTTCGACCAGGGAGGCTTCGCCTCGTTCATACTGCTTTGCGGCATCACGGTCAACGCCTCAATATACATCCTTAACGAATACAACTCACTGCGCGAACGACATCCGCGCCGGTCGCCACTCAGCCTCTATCTGACGGCATGGAACACCAAGATACTGCCCATATTCCTCACCGTGGTGTCAACCATACTCGGCTTCATACCCTTCATGGTCGGCGACGGCAAGGAATCATTCTGGTTTCCGCTCGCCACAGGCACCATCGGAGGACTCATCATGTCGATCGTCGGGATCTTCTTCTATCTGCCCGTTTTCTGCCTCAAACGCCCTGAACGCACACGCCCTGAACGCCACCGCAGATCCTTTTTCAGAAAGAAACCGGCCTGACAGCAACAAACAGGCGAGCCGGGATATTGGAAGTGTGGAAAAAAAACGGTAAAGTCACGAGTATTATTTTGAGAAATTGGGGAATTTTGATTTGATTTGAGAATCAGAGGATTGGAGATTTGCTGATTTCTAACGATTTGGGAGAATTTGCCTGTTTTTTCTCAATCAGTACACAATTTGTACGATTCGTTTGTTAATAAGTGTATAGGGCGATTTTTGCATAAGTGGATAGCGCATTAACTTTGCGCTCAAACACATAATCATAGCAATATGGCAAAAGTCGAAACAAAGAATAAGCAGAACCCCAAACTCGTGCAGACTGTCCTCAAAGATGGCCGTGCGAGCCTTGCGTTGGAGTATTATCTCGGACGCACTGAAACCCCGGTCATTGACGATGCGGGCAACCCTGTCATATATACGGACGGGGCTATGGCCGGTAAGCCTAAATACAAAATCAAACACAACCGCCGCCGTGAGAATCTGAATCTATATATCTGGCTCTCTCCAAAGACAACACAGGAGCGGACTCAGAACCGCAATACTCTTGCCCTCGCTGAAAAGATACGCTTCGAGCGGGAGCAGGAGTTTCTCGAAGACCGTGAGGGCTATCGTCTGAAAAAGGACAAGGAAGTGGATTTACTGCGTTACTTCCGCAAGCATTGTGATGATGAGATATATGCCCGTCCGACACGGGTCGGATTGGGTACGGCTTATCGCCGCTTCATAGCCTTCCTTGATTCAATCCAGAAGTACAAGCGTTACACCGAGTTCCTGAGAATGGACTTGCTGACAGCCGACATGATAACAGGATACATAGAGTATCTGAAAAAGGTATCGGTCGGGGAAGGTGGTATCAGATGCTTCGGTCTTTTCAAAAAGGTTGTCACATCGGCCTATGAGGAAGGACTGATGAAGAAGAATCCATGCAAGGGGATTGTTTTCCGCCGTGATGCGAGGCTCATAAAGAAACCTATATTGTCAATGGACGAGATCCGGAAACTTGCGGAAACGCCATTCACTTGGAGCTGCCCCGATGTAAAACGTGGCTTCCTTTTCAGCCTGTACACAGG
>NZ_PUED01000053.1 GCF_003024925.1 Paramuribaculum intestinale | reverse complement strand
GCTGCAGGCCGGCCTGCAGCCGCGATGGATGTTCACCTCAGTGCTGCGGCGCGCCATCCACACCCTCCAGATCGCAGCCTGCGAGATGCAGCTCGACTGGGTGCCGGTTATCAAGGACTGGCATCTCAACGAACGCTTCTACGGCGCCCTGCAGGGACTCGACAAGAGCGCCACGGCCGAACGCTACGGCGCCGAGCAGGTGCATCTGTGGCGACGCAGCTTCGACGCGCAGCCGCCGTTGATCACTCCCGACGATCCGCGTTTTCCCGGCCACGATCCCCGATATGCGTCGCTCACGGCCGACGAGCTGCCGCTGACCGAATCGCTGCGCGACACCATCGCGCGTGTGCGCTCCTGCTGGGAGGAGAAGATCGTGCCGCGGCTTCACGACTCCGACTGCGTGCTCATAGCCGCCCACGGCAATTCACTGCGTGCGCTGGCCATGCTGCTCCTGCATCTGACGGCCTCGGAGGTCACCGGCCTCGAGATCCCCACCGGCAAGCCCTGGGTGTTCACCGCCGACGACCGGCTGGACGTGCAGTCAGCGGCCTATCTCTGAGCCTCCTCGCCCTGTACAAAAAAGATCCTGCGTCAGCGATTGAAAGTCATCTGACGCAGGATCATTTTATGTTTGTATGTCGCTCTGCCGGCCCGATGCCGGAGCGGTCGACGCTCAGTCGATGCCCAGATCGGACTTGATCTGCTGTATCTTGGCGTCGGCAGCGGCTATGGCCTTGTCGTAGTCGTCGGCCGAAGCCATCTCGCCGTGCACCTCCACGTAGAATTTGATCTTCGGCTCAGTGCCCGAGGGGCGGACGGAGATCTTGGTGTGGTCGGCGGTGAAATACTGGAGCACGTTGCTCGTCACAGGCATGTCGAGCTTCGCCGAGGTGCCTTCGAGCGGATGCGTTTCGGTGAGCGACTCGTAGTCCTTGATCACGCTGACGGGGCTGCCGCCGATCTGCTTGGGCGGATTGACACGCAGCTGCTTCATGATCTCCTGTATCTCTTCGGCGCCCTTCTTGCCCTGACGCACGAGCGAAATGCCGGCCTCGCTCGAGAAGCCATACTTCATGTATATATCCTGAAGCATCTGCAGGAAGTTCATTCCCTTGTCCTTGGCCCATGCGGCGGCCTCGGCCATGAGCGACACGGCCGACACGGCGTCTTTGTCGCGCACGAAATCCTCGGCGAGGAATCCGTAGCTCTCCTCGCCGCCTCCGAGATAGCGCGCCGAGCCTTCGTTGTCGCGGATCACGGCCGCGATCCACTTGAAGCCGGTGTAGCAGTCATACATGCGTATGTTGTTTTTCTCGGCTATCGACTTGATGGTTTCGGTGGTGACGATGGTCTTGACGATATACTCGTTGCCCTTGAGCATCCCCAGCTCGGCATTGCGGGTCATGATATAGTTGAGGAGTATCATGACTATCTGGTTGCCGTTGAGCAGCACGTATTCGCCCTTATGGTCGCGTATGACGGCTCCGATGCGGTCGGCGTCGGGGTCGGATGCCATCACCAGGTCGGCTCCCACCTCCTTGGCCTTGGCTATGGCCATGGCCATGGCCGAGGGCACTTCGGGATTGGGCGACACCACAGTGGGGAAGTTGCCGTCGGTGACATCCTGTTCGGGCACGTGGATTATGTCGGTGAAGCCGAAGCGTGCGAGCGATTCGGGGATGAGGCTTACGCCTGTGCCGTGGATCGGAGTGTAGACGATCTTCATGTCATGGTGGCGCTTCACTGCGTCGGGGCTGAGCTGCAGTCCCTTGATTGCAGTGAGGAACGCCTCGTCGACCTCCTTGCCTATGATCTCGATCTTCGACTTGTCGCCCTCGAAGCGGATATGCTCCACTCCCTTGATGCGGTTGACATGATCGATGATATTTACGTCGTGGGGAGCGATGATCTGCGCTCCGTCCTCCCAGTAGGCCTTGTAGCCGTTGTATTCCTTGGGATTGTGGGAGGCCGTGATATTCACGCCGCTCTGGCATCCGAGATGGCGTATGGCGAACGACAGCTCCGGAGTGGGGCGGAACGAGTCGAACAGATACACCTTTATGCCGTTGGCCGAGAAAATGTCGGCCACGATCTCGGCGAAGAGGCGCGAATTGTTGCGCACGTCATGCCCCACGGCCACCTTGATCTCCGGCAGATCCTTGAAATTCTCCTTGAGATAGTTGGCGAGTCCCTGTGTGGCGGCGCCAACGGTGTAGATGTTCATGCGGTTGCTGCCGGCGCCCATGATGCCGCGCAGTCCGCCGGTGCCGAATTCAAGATCGCGGTAGAAGGCGTCGATCAGTTCGGTCTTGTCGTCGGCCTCAAGCATGCGTTTCACTTCCTTTCGGGTGGCTTCGTCATAAGCCTCGCCAAGCCACACCTGTGCCTTGGCTTCAACCTGCTTGAGCAGTTCGGGATTTTCCATACGTATTCAGTTTTTGGGTAAGAATTCTTATTTACTGACATTGCCGCCCTCGCCGGGCCTGCAACATGACCGGAAATGGGCGGCACGTCAAAATTAATCAATTCGCTCCAAGTGTCCAAATTTCAGCGCGTGAAATTGGCCACAAATCCGCCCTGCGCCCGCCGCCGCGACGGTGGGCGCATACGGAGAAGGCTCCCCTTCGGTCGTTGCTGACCGGCGGGGAGCCTTAGGGCATCAGTTATATGATTCAGTCAGTTTCTTTCCGCATCGCGGAAGTCTTGACGGTGTGTCATCCTGAAGGTTTACGGCTGTGTGAAGATCACGATACGGTTCCAGTCGTTGGTGTCGTAGGGCTGAACGTCGCTGCCGTTGGCCTGGATGGTGAGGCGGCTCGGATCGATGCCATACTGGTTGACGAGAGCGTCGACTACCGACTGTCCGCGGCGCTGCGAGAGCTCCATGTTGTAGGCTGCTGTGCCGGTGTCCTTGTCGGCGTAGCCCTGAACGTAGACCTTGGTCTGGGGATTGGCCTTCATCCACTGTGCGACGTTGTAGACGTTGACAGCCTCTTCGTCGGAGATCACGGCCGAGTTGATCTTGAAGCGGACGGTAGCGAGGAGCGGAGCTGCCTGAGGAGCGGGCTGTTCTACCACTTCGGGGCAGGGAAGCTGTGCTTCGGCTGCTGCAAGGGCTGCCGATGTCGTTGCAAGAGCGCCGCGCAGATCATTGACCTGATTGTTGAGCGAATTGATGTAGTCGACATATTCGCAGGGGTTGTAGGCCTTGTAGGAGCGCTTGCCGAGATTGAAGCTCAGACCGCCGTAGACCATCAGAGTGGACTCGATAGGCTTGCCGGAAGCGACGTTGTCGAAGTTGTCGCCGTAGAAGTTGGCGCGAGCCTCAGCGAAGAAGTCGACATAGTCGCACAGACGCAGACGGAGCTGCAGGCCTGCTGCCACGGGAAGTGTCACTTCCTTCGTCTTGAGATGACGGCCCTGGTCGGTGGGGATCATGGCGATGTCGCCGTTGAAGCCCCATGTGTAGGCGACTCCCAGACCTACGTAAGGTATGATGCTGATAGCGCGGTCGGCTTTGGGTCCGCAGAGCGAGTTGAGCATATCCCACTGGAGGTCGATGTTGCCGTTGAACATGTTGGCCTTGTTGTAGTGACCCCAGTCGGTGTGGAGCTTACCGTAGAAACCGGTGGCGCGCACACCCAGATATGGGCTGAACCAGTGGCCTACGCCTACGTTATAGATGGCTGTGATGTGACGCTTTGCGTGGTGGTCGACGTTGTAGTGGTCAACGTAGGGCACCATCATACCGGCGCCGAGCTGGATATACCAATTGTCCTTCCACGATGTGGAATAGTTGGTCTTGCACTCTACAGGAACCTCTGTCACAACGCTCTCCTCGACCACTACGGCCTCCTGAGCCTTGGCTGTGTTTGCCGAAAGCAGCATGCCACCGCAGCCGACAATCGCTAAAAGAAGATTCTTTTTCATTTCTCTCGTAAATTTTAATGAAACATTTATTGTAATTGGATTTATCACTTTTCATCCGTCGCAGCGGCGGTGGTCTTCCCTCCGGAAGCGGCCGCGTTGTCGGCGTTTTGATTTTATAACATTGCCTCACTTTTTTTTGTTCGCTGCGGGGGTCTCATTTTTTCTCCCCAACGCAATACGCAACCGCAAGAATCTAACAGACAACACATTTACAACCCATAAAAAACTTCAACATCATCACCGTGGCTCACGATAAACAGTGCCCCTCGGCGCCGGCCGCCACCCGTCACCGGCGCTAAGAGCCGTCAGAACCAAGCGATCCGCACCCCTGCCGACTCCTGCAGCCCCGACACATGATATTTATTTTTGCAATCGGGACATTTTTTGTAATTTAGAGGCCACTTAACCATATTACCTTACAAGAGTGTCATGAACAAACTCCTGACAGCAGCCGCAGCAGCCGGCGTCATCATAGCCGCAGCAGCCTGCTCGACCGGCAACGAAACAGCCACCGAAACGGATTACGCGGCCTACGTCAACCCCTTCATCGGAGCCGCCGACAACGGTCACACATTCCCCGGCGCCACCACACCCTTCGGAATGATACAGACCAGCCCTGTCACCGGAGCAGTAGGCTGGCGCTACTGCTCGGAATATGTCTATTCGGATTCGGTGATATGGGGATTCACACAGACCCATCTCAACGGCACCGGATGCATGGATCTCGGCGACATACTCGTAATGCCGTCCGACGGATCACGCCGTCGCGACTGGGACCAATACCGCTCCCCCTTCGACAAGTCGACCGAAAGCGCCTCGCCGGGCTATTATGCCGTGACCCTCTCGGCTCCCGACGTCAGAGCCGAGCTTACAGCCACCCCCCACGCCGCCCTTCACCGCTACACCTACAACAGAGCCGACTCGTCGGCCCTGCTTATCGATCTGCAGCACGGTCCGGCATGGAGCGAAGCGCAATACCACAGCCACGTGCGCCTGTGCGAGACACAGTGGGAGGACTCAGTGACACTGACCGGCCATGTGATCAACTCCGTATGGGCTTCGCAGGACTACTTCTTCGTTATGCAGTTTGACCATCCGGTCAGTGACATAACCACTCTCGCGCCCGCCACCGACACAGAGCGCGGACAGCGCATCGTGGCCGGATTCGACCTGCGCCCCGGAGAGCAGCTGATGATGAAGGTGGCGCTCTCCACCACATCGGTCGACGGCGCCCGCCGCAATCTGCAGGCCGAACTTCCGGGATGGGATTTCGATGCCGTCAGCGACAAGGCAAGGGCCGACTGGAACAGCTATCTGGGCCGCATCGACGTCGACGGCACCGACACCCAGAAGACCAACTTCTACACCGCCTTCTACCACTCGCTCCTACAGCCCAATATGATAGCCGACGTCGACGGATCATACCGCAACGCAGCCGACTCCGTCGTGAAGGCAACCGGAGGAGAATTCTACTCCACCTTCTCGCTGTGGGACACCTATCGCGCCGCACATCCGTTCTACACACTGATGGTGCCCGAACGCGTCGACGGATTTGTCAACTCGCTCGTAGAGCAGGCCGAAACCCAGGGATTCCTGCCTATATGGGGACTGTGGGGCAAGGAGACATATACGATGGTGGCCAACCACGGAGTGCCGGTCATCGCCGAAGCCTACCGTAAAGGATTCCGGGGCTTTGACGCCGACCGCGCGTTCGAGGCCATCAAACGCACTCAGACCGTCAGTCACCCGCAGAAAAGCGACTGGGAGATCTACACCCGCTACGGATATTTCCCCACCGACTCCATCCGCGCCGAATCGGTGTCGTCGACACTCGAAACCGCCTACGACGACTATGCAGCGGCCGACATGGCCTCGCTGCTCGGACGCACCGACGACGAGAAGATATTCCGCGAGCGTGCCGACTACTACAAGAACCTGTTCGACAGTCAGACCGGATTCATGCGGCCGAGGCTCACCGACGGGACGTGGCGCACACCGTTCGACCCCGCATCGGTGGGACACTCCGAGAGCGTCGGCGGCGACTACACCGAAGGCAACGCATGGCAATACACATGGCACGTGCAGCACGACGTGCCCGGACTGATAGCGCTCATGGGGGGCAACGACGCCTTTGCCGACAAGCTCGACTCGATGTTCACCACCGAACTCGTCACCACACAGGCCGATGTCACCGGACTGATAGGCCAGTATGCCCACGGCAACGAACCCTCGCACCACGTCACCTATCTGTACGCACTGGCCGGACGCCCGTGGCGCACACAGGAACTTATAAGACAGATTGTCGACACACAATACCGCCCCGAACCCGACGGACTGTCGGGCAACGACGACTGCGGACAGATGTCGGCATGGTACATGTTCTCCTGCATGGGATTCTATCCCGTCGATCCGGTCAGCGCCACCTACGTCATCGGCGCCCCGCAGATGCCCGGATTCACGCTGCATCTGACCGGAGGCAAGACCTTCAGCATCCGCGCCGAAGGACTCTCGAAAGAAAATCTCTACGTGGAGAGCGTCACACTCAACGGCAAGCCCCACACATCGCCCTACATCACCCACGACGAGATAACGCGTGGCGGCGAACTGGTATTCAAAATGACCGACAGACATCAATCACACAAAAGCAACAACAGATAACACTTATAACACTATGAGCAACTATCCTAAAATCGGTATCCGTCCTACGATCGACGGCCGTCAGGGCGGCGTACGCGAAAGCCTTGAAGAGAAAACCATGGCTCTGGCTCATGCTGTGGCCGACCTCATATCGTCCAACCTCCGCAACGGCGACGGATCGCCCGTGGAATGCGTGATAGCCGACACCACAATAGGCCGAGTGGCCGAAACCGCAGCCTGCAACGAGAAATTCGAGCGCGAAGGCGTAGGCAGCACCATCACCGTCACCTCCTGCTGGTGCTACGGAGGCGAGACTATGGATATGAACCCCCACTGGCCCAAGGCTGTCTGGGGCTTCAACGGCACAGAGCGCCCCGGAGCCGTATATCTCGCATCGGTACTCGCCGCCCACTCGCAGAAAGGTCTGCCGGCATTCGGCATCTACGGTCACGACGTGCAGGATCTTGACGACAACACCATACCCGCCGACGTAGCCGAGAAGATACTCCGCTTCGCACGCGCCGCACAGGCTGTGGCCACGATGCGCGGCAAATCGTATCTCTCGATGGGCAGCGTATCGATGGGCATCGCCGGATCGATGGTCGATCCCGACTTCTTCCAGGAATATCTCGGCATGCGCAACGAATCTATCGACATGACCGAGATCATCCGCCGCATGTCTGAAGGCATCTACGACCCCGAAGAATACCGCAAAGCCATGGAATGGGCCGAAAAACACTGCAAGCCCAACGAAGGAGAGGACATCTGCAACGCATCCAACGGCAAGGCCAAAGACCGCGCCGGCAAAGACAGCGACTGGGAATTCACAGTCAAGCAGGCCATCATCATGCGCGATCTCATGCACGGCAATCCCCGCCTGCTCGAACTTGGCTTCAAAGAGGAGGCCATGGGTCACAACGCCATCGTCGGAGGCTTCCAGGGACAGCGCCAGTGGACCGACTTCTACCCCAACGCTGACTTCCCCGAGGCTATACTCAACACCTCGTTTGACTGGAACGGCACACGCGAGCCGATAACCATTGCCACCGAAAACGACGCACTCAACGGAGTGGCGATGCTCTTCGGACACCTGCTCACCAACCGCGCGGCCATATTCTCTGATGTGCGCACCTACTGGAGCCCCGAGGCTGTGAAGCGTGTCACCGGCAAGGAACTCACCGGCATGGCCAAAGGCGGCATGATACACCTCATCAACTCAGGAGCCACCACGCTCGACGGCACCGGACAGGCCACTGACATCCAGGGCAATCCCACCATGAAACACCATTGGGAGCTGACCGATGCCGACACCGACAAGATGCTCAAGGCCACGACATGGTATCCCGCCAACCGCGACTACTTCCGCGGAGGCGGCTTCTCAAGCAACTTCCTCAGCAAAGGAGGAATGCCTGTGACCATGGCTCGCCTCAACCTCGTCAAAGGACTCGGCCCGGTGCTCCAGATAGCCGAAGGATGGACCGCCGACATCGATCCGGAGATCCACGCCATACTCGACAAGCGCACCGACCCGTCGTGGCCCACCACATGGTTCGTTCCGCGCCTCGACCCGCGCACCGACGCGTTCAAGGATGTATATTCGGTGATGAACAACTGGGGAGCCAACCACGGAGCCATTTCCTACGGCCACATAGGAGCCGACCTCATCACACTGGCATCGATACTCCGCATACCGGTGTGCATGCACAACGTGCCCGACGTCGACATTTTCCGCCCGTCGGCATGGAACTCGTTCGGCATGGACAAGGAGGGCTCCGACTTCCGCGCCTGCAAGAACTACGGCCCCATATATAAGTAATCCCTGACACGAACCACAGATATGGCAACAATACAACAGATACAGGAATTCGTGGCGATGGCCCACCGTGTCGGACAGTCGGGACTGACCGTCTGCTCGAGCGGCAATCTCTCCGTGCGCCTCGACAACGACGAAGTGATGATATCCGGCACCGGCTCATGGGTGCCCGACCTGACACCCGACAAGGTGTCGGTGTGCCGCCTGTCGACCGGCGAAGTGCTCAACGGCATCAAACCCTCGATGGAGAGTGTGTTCCACATGGGAGTTATGCGCGAGCGCCCCGAAGTGGGCTGCGTGCTCCACTTCCAGTCGCCCTACGCCACCGCCGTGGCCTGCATGAAGAAGCGCCCCGCCGACTTCAACTTCACCGCAGAGTGTCCGATCCACGTCGGACGCGAGATACCGATGATACCCTACTTCCGTCCCGGCTCGCCCGAACTGGCATCGCACGTCATCGAACAGATGAAGCACCACGACTCCGTTATGCTGCTCAAGCACGGACAGGTAGTGTGTGGCAAAGACTTCAGCCAGGCGCTGGAGCGGGCCATGTTCTTCGAGATGGCATGCCGCATAGCTGTCATCAACGGCGACAATGTCGATCCGCTCACAGCTGAGGAGATCGGCGACCTCGACACTTATATCCTCGGAAAAACAACGAAATGAACCCCACATACTTAGCAGCCGACTTCGGCGGCGGGAGCGGGCGAGTGATCGCCGGCTCCCTCCGGACGGAAGGCAAGGGCTATTGCCTCGAACTGAAAGAAATCCACCGGTTTGCCAACCGTCCAGTGCAGATGGGCGACTACTTCGTATGGGACTTCCCGTCGCTCTACGCCGACATGCTCGAAGGCTTCGCCAAGGCCGCCCGTCAGGGACTCGACGTGGTGTCTGTAGGCATCGACACCTGGGGAGTGGACTTCGGACTCATCGACTCCACCGGACAGCTCGCCGGAATGCCGGTGTGCTACCGCGACACACACACCGACGGCATGCCGGAGATATTCGCCCGCGAGGAATCGCCCCAGGCACACTATGCCGAAGCCGGCATACAGGTGCTCCCAATCAACACCCTCTACAGGCTCATGGCCATGAAGCGTGCCGACGATCCCAGACTCGACATAGCGCGACGGCTTCTTTTCACACCCGATCTCCTCACCTACTTCCTCACCGGACACGAAATCAACGAATACACCATCGCATCGACATCGGAGATGCTCGACGCACGCACCCGTTCATGGAACGAGCCGCTGCTGCGCCGCATGGGTCTGCGTCCGGAGATGATGTGCCCCATCACCATGCCCGGCACCGTCGTCGGCAACATCACTCCGCGGGTGGCCGAAGCGACAGGACTTGACAGCAAAGTGAAAGTGGTGGCCGTGGGATCGCACGACACCGCGAGCGCCGCATTCGCCTCTCCGCGCAATTACACCACCGACCGTGCGGCATTCCTCAGCTCGGGCACATGGTCGCTGCTCGGAGTGGAACTCGACGAGCCTGTGCTCACCGAAGAGGCGCGCCGTGCCGGATTCTCCAACGAGGGAGGCGTAGGCGCCAAGACCCTCCTGCTCCAGAACATCACCGGCCTCTGGATACTCCAGCGACTGGCAGCTCAATGGCGCGAACGCGGCGAGGATCCCGGATGGCCGGCACTGATCGACGAAGCCGAGGCCGCAGCCGACACCGCCGTGATCGATGTCGACGACCAGCGCTTCTCACGCCCCGACGCCATGGAGCAGACCATAGCCGCCTACTGCCGCGAAACCTCCCAACCGTCTCCGTCCACACGCGGCGAATATGTCAGATGCGTGTGCCGATCTCTCGCCGAACGCTACCGCAAGGCCGTAGAGCAGGTCAACACTCTCCTGCCCCGCCCGCTCGAAGCTCTGCAGATCATAGGAGGAGGATCCAACAACCGTCTGCTCAACGCCATGACAGCCGAGGCCACCGGCCTGAAAGTCTTTGCCGGACCAGCAGAAGCCACAGCCATAGGCAATATCCTGCTGCAGGCCATCACTGCCCGACAGATCAACTCCAAGGAGCAGGTCACCGACATCAGACAGCTCTGAATTTATGATTCCGTGCGCGCACACGCGCCATGAAATCCATCCCTACCACATTTTATCTTCTTACCACTTCATCCCATGAACAACGATCCGAAAACGGCAGGACGAAAGCGGCCGCCATTAGTGCCGCGCCGCTACCTGCTGACATTCATACTTATCACCTCGCTCTTTGCCCTCTGGGGCTTCGCCAACGACATCACCAATCCGATGGTGGCAGCCTTCCAGACGGTCATGGAGCTGTCGGCCGCCAAGGCATCCATGGTACAGTTCGCATTCTACGGCGGCTACGCCACCATGGCCATACCGGCCGCACTGTTCATACGCCGCTACAGCTACAAGACCGGCATATTGATCGGGCTCGGCCTGTATGCCGTCGGAGCATTCCTGTTCATCCCGGCAGCCAACCTGCAGCAGTTCTCGTTCTTCTGCGTGTCACTCTACGTGCTGACCTTCGGACTCGCATTTCTCGAAACCACTGCCAACCCCTACATCCTCTCGCTCGGATCGCCCGACAACGCCACACGCCGCCTCAACCTCGCGCAAGCCTTCAACCCCGTCGGCTCGCTCTCAGGCATGGCAATAGCCTCGCTCATCGTGCTCCCCAACCTGCTGTCGGACCGCCGCGACGACGCCGGACAGATAATATTCCCCGCACTCGACGCCGCCGAAAAAGCGTCGATCCGCACCCACGACCTTGCAGTCATACGCGATCCCTATGTAGCGATCGGACTGGTGGTGCTCATCATGTTCGTGGTCATCGCCTGCGTGAAAATGCCGGGCAAAAACGACGACAAAGCCCCGCTGGCCTTCCGCCACACCCTCAAGAAACTGTGGGACAACGTCGACTACCGCCTCGGAGTGATCACCCAGGTATTCTACGTTGCCGCCCAGATCATGGTATGGACATTCATCATTCAGTATGCCGACAACCTCGGCATTGACAAGGCCACCGCACAGAACTATAACATTGGAGCCATGGCGCTTTCGCTCACATTCAGATTTGTAGGTACATTCTTCATGCGCTATATCCGGCCGGCCAAACTGCTCGCCATCTTCGGCATCGGAGCCAGCCTGTGCACCCTTGGCACCATACTGATCGAAGGCTACGCCGGACTGATATGCCTCGTGGCCATATCGGCATTCATGTCGATAATGTTCCCGAGCATCTACGGCATAGCCCTCGGGCGTGTAGATCACGACGATACATCGCTCGGTGCCGCATTCCTGGTCATGGCCATCGTGGGCGGCGCGCTCATGCCACCCCTCCAGGGCAGCATCATCGACCTCGGACACATCGGCCCCATGGCCGCCGTCAACGTCAGCTTCTGCCTGCCGCTGATATGCTTCATAGTGGTCACATGCTACGGGCTGCGCACCATGCGCCGGCCCGAGCACGCCTGACCGGACAATCCGTAAGCCCGACAGCCCTCCTGTCGGGAAAACCGCTCCCGCAACCACCCGTTTTGTAACATTTATCTGCTTTTACGCAGAAAATACTTACAATTCGGTATTGCGGGAGTGGTTTTTATTGTCTACTTTTGCGAAACATTAACACAAATTGTGACATATTACCTAACGGATGCGGATTTTTCATATTTTGCTATGGGCATTCATTGCCACCGGCACAATCAGTGCCGTTCATGCCGAACCGGCAGTCGCGACCATCGGCCAAACCTCTGAAACGACAACTTTGAGCGGACTCATAACCGACATCGACGGCGAGCCTCTCGCAGGAGCCGTTGTGCGTATCGATGGCACCTCTTTTGCGTGCTCGGCCAACGTCGAAGGAAAATACCAGCTCAAGGCACGCCTTAAAAAAGGAGATCTGATAAAAGTCACATTTCTGGGGATGAACCCAGTGGAAGTGATCTACGACGGACAGTCGAAACTCGACTTCACCCTTGCACCCGACAGCAACTCGCTCGACGAAGTGGTGGTGACAGCCGAACCAAACATCAACAACATCGACATCCGAGCCCGCTCGGGAGTGGTACAGACCGTCGACATGAAACGCCTCAACGAGAAGCCCATGACCGACATCAGTCTTGCGCTGCAGGGAACGGTGCCGGGACTGATAGTCACCAATACCGGCGAACTCGGATCAAAACCGCAGATACGCATCAGAGGCAACCAGTCGCTGCGCGTAGGCGACGCCGCCAACGAACCGCTGTTCATACTCGACGGCAAAGTGATATCCTCCGACGCTTTCCGAACACTCAATCCCCAGGACATCAAGGAAATCAAGGTGCTCAAGGACGCTGCCGCCTGCGCGCTCTACGGCATCAAGGCATCCAACGGAGTGATAGAGATCACATCGAAGCGCGGCAGCTACTTCGGCACGGTCGATGTCACCTACTCGCTGGGCATGGGCGCCACACTCAAAGGCCGACGCGGCGTAAAGGTGATGCGCTCCGACGAAAAACTCGAACTCGAGCGGCTCATGATGAACGAAGCCACCCCAGGCTACCGTTACAGCGAGGACTACTACCGGCGCCGCTACCCCAACAGCCCCGATCTTGACGCCATGATTGCCTCCGGAAAAGCAGTGCTCGACTCACTGCGCGGCATCAACACCGACTGGTTCAACGAGCTGATCCGGGTGGCCATGTATCAGAACCATAATCTGTCGGTGCGCGGAGGAAGCGAAAAATCGTCATACTTCGTCAGCGCCAACATCGCCACACAGTGAGGACAGGTCAAGGGCAACAGCACACTGCGCGGCACCATGCGCATGGGCATCGACGTAGCACTCGGCAAACTCGGCTACTTCACCATGACTATGGACGGAGCCTACACCGAAAACAAGACCCCCAACGGCAGCAGTTTCTCCCCCGCATCGCTCATCTACAACCTCAACCCCTACGAAACCAAGAGCGGCAACCAGCTATGGTCATACCCCAACCGCACATACGCCGACCTGATGCATCAATATCAGAGCAACACCACCGACAAGCGCGGAGGAGCATCGGCGAGCGTCAACCTCAAGCCACTCGAAGATCTGGAGATATCGGCCGTGACCGGTCTTGACTACCTTATCAACGAAGGCACCCAGCTCACCCCCGCATCGTCATACGCCGAACAGCAGAGCGGTTTCGGACCCGAAGCACTCGGACGGCTCAACAAAGACAAGAACACGCTGCTCAACTTCAGCTACAACGTGCGCGCACTCTACGCCAAAGTGCTGGGCAACGTCCACAACCTCACCCTGAGCCTCAACCACGACTACTATCTTACGTCGACCGACAATCTCGGCATCACAGGCTACGGTGTCGGCAACCACGCCTCGGCGTCGCTCATCAACCAGTCGCTCACCGGCGCCCGCAAGCCCGCCGTATCGAGCTTCAAGGAAAAAGTGGCCCAGATAGGCTACGGAGCCGTCGCCGGATATACCTACGACGACACCTACGACCTCTTCGCCACCTATAAGCTCGACGGATCATCGGTGCTCCCCTCCGACAAACGATGGAACTCCGCATGGGCCGTCGGACTCGGATGGACACCCTCGGAATACGGATTCCTGAAAAACAACTATTACTGTCCGCTAAACTTTTTTTGAGCGATTGAAAAATTAGGGCTGACACCTATTGCAGGAGTCAGCCCTAAATGGTTATTTTGGTGTCGCCAAACAATCCATGAATAACCATGAGTAAAAGTAGTAATTTCTTCGGACAGCCGATATATGGACAGCTGATAAAATCACTCAATCGTGAAAAAATTGTTGAATTCAGCCGAAAACACGGCGGAGAGAAGTATGTAAAGAGCTTTGACGGCTATACGCATCTGCTTACGATGCTCTATGCCGTGATCCAGCGCTCGGTAGTTTGACAGTTGCATTTTCATGAATCTTTTTTGCTGGCACGCTTGCACGTGTCAAATTTTATTACTATCTTTGTAGCACCGTGTAGCAATCAACGGCAGGGCGGCATAATATGAAGCTGAAA
>NZ_PUED01000052.1 GCF_003024925.1 Paramuribaculum intestinale | reverse complement strand
GCCATAGCCGTCACAGGCTGTTACGTACAGCTCCATCCCGAAGAGGCCTCATCTCTTCCCGGAGTGGTTGTGACCGCCGGCATAGACCGCAAGCTGCAGATAGCCGGATATCTCGACCGCTGGCTTGCCGAACGGCAGCCGACCGTCGACGTCAACAAAGCCTCGCTTATCAAGGACTTCGCCCCTTCATGCTCACGCGGCGACCGCACACGCTGGTTTCTGAAAGTGCAGGACGGATGCGACTACTGGTGCACATACTGCACCATCCCCAAGGCTCGCGGGCGAAGCCGCTCGGCCACCATAGAGCAGCTCGTCGGACAGGCCTCACAGGTGGCAGCCGACGGCGGACGCGAAATAGTGATCACAGGAGTCAACATCGGTGACTTCGGCAAACTCACCGGAGAACGCTTCATCGACCTGTGCCGCGCGCTCGACACCGTAGAGGGGATCGACCGCTACAGAATCTCCTCGATAGAGCCTGACCTGCTGACCGACGAGATCATCAATTTCGTTGCCTCGTCGCGCCGGTTCATGCCCCACTTTCATCTGCCGCTGCAATCGGGATCCGACCATGTGCTGCAGCTTATGCGCCGCCACTACGACACCTCACTGTTTGCATCGCGCATAGAAAAAATACTCCACACAATGCCCGACGCATTCATAGGCGTAGACCTGATCACCGGAGCGATGGGAGAAACACCTGCACACTTCGATGAATCGCTACGCTTCATAGAGAGGCTTCCGGTCAGCAGGCTCCATGTGTTCCCCTACTCCGAGCGTGCCGGCACACGCGCCCTTGAGATACGCCCGCGCGTAGAGCCTTCGGAGCGTCACGAACGGTGCCGCACGATGATAGCCGTTTCCGACCGAAAGCTGGCCGAATTTCAGCGCCGCTATGAAGGGACTACGCGCAAAGTGCTCGTGGAACACTCTGTCAGCGCCGACGGCCACATGTATGGATTTACCGACAATTATATAAAAGTAGAAATGCCCGCCGACCCCGGACTGTTCAACCGCATAGTCGATACACGTCTGACGGCCGGAGGCAAAGACTTCATGAAAGGAATTCCGGCAAAATGAACCGACACATCGAAAACGTTTTATACGCTCCTATGGGATGGATGCTCCACGGTCTGGCACTGCTGCCGCTGAGAGCACTCTACGCGCTATCCACAGGCATATATGCCCTGCTTTACCACATCGTCCGCTACCGGCGCAAAACAGTGGCCGACAATCTCGCCCGATGCTTTCCGCATCTTGGCAGTGACGAACGTTCGGCTATCGAACGCCGGTTTTACCGCAACCTCTCCGACTACTTCCTTGAGACCATCAAACTCCTGCATGTCAGCGATGAGGAGATGCGTCGACGCATAGTGTTCGAAAACATGGAGGTGCTCGATACGCTTTTTGACAGCGGAAAATCGGTCGTGGCCTACTTCTCCCATTGCTTCAACTGGGAGTGGGCACCGGCCATAACCCTCTGGAGTCGATACAAGGGTTGCAAAAACGTCAGATTCTGTCAGGTCTACCGTCCGCTTAAAAACGAGTGGGCCGACCGCTTCATGCTTCGGCTACGCTCGCGTTTCGGATCGGAGTCACTGCCAAAGCGCACCGTGCTGCGCGATCTGCTGCGGATGCGCAGCGAGGGTATCATGAGTGTCACCGGATTTATGAGCGACCAGAAACCGAGCCACGGCGACCCGACCCTGCCGCTGATGCTGCTCAACCGCCCAACTGCCATGATCACAGGCACCGAGACTCTCGCCCGCAAGCTCAAGACCGCCGTGATATATTTCGATCTTAGCCACACAAGCCGCGGACATTACCGTCTGACGCTCAAACATATCTCCGATGACGCTTCGGAAACGGCACCGATGGAGATCACACGGCGCTACGCCGACATGCTGCAGGAATCCATCGAACGTGATCCGGCCGACTGGCTATGGACCCACCGACGATGGAAGAATCCGGTAAAATTGCCCGCAAACGATGAACCACAAGCTGAATAACCACCCGACAGACTGCTCGTCGACAGCCGTCGTGATACTCAACTGGAACGGCAGCGCCCTTTTGAGGAGGTTCCTGCCCTCGGTCATATCACACACGATAGCCACAGGCGCACGCATAGTCGTGGCCGACAACGGATCGACCGACGATTCTCTCTCACTTCTCGAACGCGACTTCCCTGAGGTCGAAGTCATGGCTTTCGACCGCAACTATGGCTTCGCCGAAGGCTACAACCGCGCGATAGCGGCAATAGACACCACCTACGCCGTGCTTCTCAACTCCGATGCAGCCACTCCCGAGGGCTGGCTGCAGCCGCTTGTAGAGTTCATGGACAGCCACAGCAATGCCGGAGCATGCCAGCCCAAGATACTTTCGGCCGAAAATCCGTCGGTGTTTGAGTATGCCGGTGCGGCAGGGGGATATCTCGACCGCAACGGCTATCCGTATTGCAGAGGCCGTGTGTTCTCCACCATAGAAGCAGATCGCGGACAGTATGACGATACAGCCGAAGTGATGTGGGCATCGGGAGCCGCGCTCATGGTACGCCGAAAGGCATATCTCGACACCGGCGGCCTCGACAAGATATTCTTCGCCCATATGGAGGAGATCGATCTCTGCTGGCGCATGAGGCTTCGCGGCTGGAAAGTGTATGCCGTAGGAAATTCGAGTGTCCACCATCTCGGAGGTGGCAGTCTGCCGGCATCAGATCCGAAGAAGACATACCTCAACTTCCGCAACAACCTGCTGATGCTTCACCGCAATCTTCCCGACCGTGTTCGCCGCAAGCGTCTGATTGTCCGCCGGCTTCTCGACGCAGTGGCGTGGCTCCGATATGCCGCCACGATGCAATGGGCCGACGCGGCCGCCATCATACGCGCCCACCGCGACTACCGTAAGATGAAAGCCGGTCTGACTGACATAAACGGCTCCGGAGCCGACCTGCTGCGCTCTACGCCGGAAGCCAAGAAAAATGTGCTCGCCGCGTATTATCTGCGAGGCAAGCACACTTTCAGAAGCATCATTCAATCATAAATCGTGACATCTACCTGACGAAAGAATCGGCCGGAGCCACATCTGCCCCCGCGCTCTTGGCGTTCATCGCAGCCTGCTGGGCATCGAATTCTCCGAGAGTCTGGCGGAAAGTTTCGACTATATTCGACGGATTGATCGGCTGTCCGAGCGACCCGCTTTCGGCCGACATCTTTTCCCACAACGCACCGGCCTCGACCGGATCTTTCTTCATGGCCGCATCGTAGCAGTCGACCGCCCGGCGCATCGACTGTTCGGTAGCGGTCTGATTGCCCGTTGTCGCGCCCACGAAAGCCAGAGTGATATAACTCAACGTAAGATCTCCAAGAGTCTTTACCGAGCAATCGGGAAGCTTTTTGTAGAGCTTGTCGCATAGATTGGTCACCTTGTCGAAATCCTGATTGCTTATAGCATCGGTTATCTCCCGGCACTGCTTCTCCTGCTCCTGCGCGCATGACACTCCGAGAAACAACAGGCCTGTCACCGCCATGAATAACAGTATGCGTTTTATCATATACATAGATGAGATGTTTTTTTGACTGTCGGTAAAAAATAATCGTTTCAATCATATAACCGATTATAACGTCATTTTGTTTAATAAATCTAAAAAAACTGTCGCTGTACGATAAAGCGCAAACATCCCGCCAATACGCAGGATTATTCATTTCAGGAAATGAGATATAACTCAGGCTGTCGTGTCAAAAACAAATATCTATGACACAGCCTCCCCCCTTTTTTAACTATGTTTTCCTTTCACTGCAGAACGATAGTGAAACCTGACGGCTCCTCCATCTTTTTACCGTTGACCTTCAGCTCTCTTGTGACGTTATCGCCACCCTTGTTGCTGATTTTCAGGTCAAACTCATAAGTCAGACCGTTGCGCTCTGGAAATTGAAGCGAAAAGACATACAACACCCCGTCAGAAACGAATGGGTGCGTTTCTGACGGGGCATTGTATGTCAAACGGTCGTGTTGCCTGACCGTCCGGATTCAGTTGTTTTCGGGGCGGAGCGAGCGCACAGTCACCGCAGCCTGCCACATCTCGCTCTCACGAAGATCTTTCAGCTCCTTCTCAAGCTTCTCGCGATAGTCGGGCTTGGAATTGGAATCGATGGATATCTGCGCCTCGTTGCCGCACTTCACGCTCTCATACAGACGCTGCACTACGGGCTTCACGGCATCGTGGAACGGCCCCATCCAGTCGAGTGCGCCACGCTGTGCGGTTGTCGAGCAATTGGCATACATCCAGTCCATACCGTTTTTTGCAAAGAGAGGCATCAGGCTCTGGGTCAGTTCCTCTACGGTTTCATTGAATGCTTCGGAGGGGGTGTGTCCGTTCTCGCGGAGCACCTCGTACTGCGCCAGCAGCAGTCCCTGTATGGCTCCCATCAGCGAGCCGCGTTCGCCTGTCAGGTCGGAAGTAGCCTCGCGCTGGAAGGTTGTTTCGAAGAGATAGCCCGATCCGATGCCTATGCCGAGAGCGATTGTGCGCTCAAGGGCGTGGCCGGTGTAGTCATGATATATGGCATAGCTGGAGTTAAGTCCGCGACCCTCAAGAAACATCGTGCGGAGCGAAGTGCCCGAACCCTTGGGAGCCACCATTATCACATCGATGTCGGCCGGAGGCACGACGCCGGTGCGGTCGTTCCACGTGATGGCGAAGCCATGTGAGAAATACAATGCCTTGCCGGCTGTCAGATATTGCTTGATCTGCGGCCATACCGACATGACTGCGGCATCACTGAGCAGACACATGATGATAGTGCCCTTCTGGCAGGCCTCCTCTATGGAGAACAGTGTCTGTCCGGGAACCCATCCGTCGGCCACCGCCTTGTCGTAGGTCTTGCCCTGACGCTGTCCGACGATGACATTGAATCCATTGTCGCGGAGATTCATGCTTTGACCCGGCCCCTGCACGCCGTAGCCTATCACGGCTATCGTTTCGTCCTTGAGTATCTCGCGGGCCTTTTCAAGAGGATATTCCTCGCGGGTGACGACCGTTTCCTCTACGCCACCGAAATTTAATTTTGCCATATTATTCTCTTAAGTGATATTTTCAAAATTTGAACCACAAAGATATTACAATTTATCACAAAAACAATGTATTTTTGTTTTAATTTGAAATATCATCTACTTTTTTAATGTTTTCGTTAAAGTATGTTTCCACGTCATGTCACTGAACAGGCTGGAGTGTGTGACGCACACTGCAGAGCTGTGTGCCATCGGCAAGCGCCACAGATGTGACATAGTCCATTGCGTCATCGTCAACCGGTGCTGTGATCACCCTCGCTGCCTCGCCCCATCGTGCCTCATGACGGAACGCGATCTCAAAACGCCGTGTGTACGCCCGGTCATAAAGTTCCAGCGGGAGAGAGTCGACTGCAAGCTCCATATAACGGGTTGTGGTGACATGACGGTTGAAATCTATATCCGACGAACGGAAAATCACCTCATACACGTCGGCCATATCTGCCGGAGGTGACGGGATGCGCCTCTGCGGCTCTATCGGACAACGCCGGTCGCTCACCGTACTCTGCAGATGGGAGATGCCCGACAGATCTGCCGGACGGCGTGTGGCCACATTGATGGCCACCCACACAGTCCGCATATAGCCTATCGTGACGCCCGACGCACGGAGCTCGAAATTACGCTCGGAAAAGTGTCGGTTGAATCCTTCTATCCACGTGGTCAGGCTATAGTCCTCATTAATGCGCGGCATACGGTCCACCTCTATGGTCAGCCGGCTCAACACCCATGAATTTCCGTCCTCTATAAGCCGGGAATATCCGACTCCGAGAGCGTTGGCATGATCGGTAGCCACCTGTATCACGTCGGCCACGAGCGTGGACAGCGGCAATGTTCCCTGGGCCGATGCTCCGGCTGCCGTCATACGATAACCGACTGTCAGCTCCGTAGGCAGATTCTCTGCTGCGGTCATATCTCGTTGACGCGCAGACGGCGCTGCTCCTGTTCGACAAGAAAGCGGTCGACATGTTCTATGGGCGACTTAGTGATAGCCACCCGCCCCGACCGCACGAATTGCCTGATATCGTAACGCTTCAGCTCCTCAAAAAGAGCCTCGGTTTCGTCGCTGTGTCCGGTTTTTTCTATGATGGTGTTGTCGCGTGTGATCTCAAGGATGCGCGCTCCGTGGGAGCGAATGATCTCTTCGAGATGCTGCTCGTCGAGAAGCCTCGCGGTGGGCACCTTATAGAGAGCCACCTCCTGATACACGATATCATCGTCAGTATAGAGAAATGCGCGCAAAACGTCGATACGCTTTTCTATCTGCTTGACGATCTTGTCCATTGTCAGCCTGTCGCTGTAGCATGTGAATGTCACCTTGCTGACATCGGGTATCGAACAGCGGCTTGCGCTGATACTCTCCATATTTATACACCTGCGGGTGAGGATGATCGACAGCTGGTTCATCAGTCCCACGTGGTTTTCGGCAAAAACCGCCACGGTGAACAGCGTTTTTTCTTCCATAGTCATGAAAAGATTCTATCTTGCGGAAATTTTATTCTTCATCGGAAAACACCGTGTCCTCGTCGAGCAATATGTAGTCGACAGCCTCTCCCCCGGGAGTCATGGGGAACACCATGTCGCGCTCGTCGACTCTCACGTTGAGCATATATGCGCCGGGGTGCTCCATCATGCGGCGTATGGCGGGTTCCAGGTCCTCTCGACGCTCCACATTCTCGGCCTTGATGCCGTAGGCGCGCACTATGGCCACAAAATCAGGATTTACCATCGGAGTCTGCGAGAAGCGGTTGTCATAGAACATAGCCTGCCACTGGCGCACATTGCCGAGATAATCGTTATTTAGCACTATTATCTTCACCGCTGTGCCATACTGCATGATGGTACCCAGCTCCTGAATGGTCATCTGGAAGCCTCCGTCGCCGCAGAATATGCACACCGGACGCTCCGGAGCAGCCATCTTCGCGCCTATGGCAGCCGGCAGACCGAATCCCATCGTGCCAAGGCCGCCCGAGGTGATGATGCTGCGCGGCTTGCAGTAGTTGAAGTAGCGGGCCGAGAGCAGCTGGTTCTGACCGACATCAGTGACAAGCACAGCGTCGGGTCCCGCCACTTCGGAAACCTTGCGGGCCACCTCACCCATGCACATGGCTCCCTGCGCAGGCGCACCCACACCGAGAGCCGCACGCTCAACCATATCGTATTCCACGCGATCGCATCGGTCGAACGATGCGAGCCACTCATCATGCGTCTTTGAAGTTATCATCGGTATCAGCCCCTCGAGAGCATGCCGGGCGTCGCCGTGAACGGTGGCCGCAGCGGGGATATTCTTGTTGAACTCCGAAGCATCGATATCGATATGCACTATCCTTGCGCCGGTAGCATAGCGCTCGACATCGCCGGTCACACGGTCGTCAAACCTCATGCCCACGGCCACGATCACATCGGCCCGGTTGGTATTCCAGTTGGGCCCGACATTGCCGTGCATGCCCACCATACCTTTGTTAAGCCGATGGGCCGTGGGAATGGTTGACAAGCCGAGCAATGTAGTAGCCACAGGAATGTCGGCTTTTTCGGCCAACTCCTGCAATGCACGCTCCGCTCCCGATATCATCACTCCATGACCCGATATGATCATAGGCCGTTCGGCGGCGTTGATGATGTCAGCCGCGCGACGCAGGTCGGCATCGGGAATCTCGGGCATAGGCATATACGACCGTATGTAGCTGCACTTGCGGTAGGCCTGCTCGTCGAGCATGTCGGTCTGGGCATTTTTCGCTATGTCTATCACTACCGGCCCCGGACGTCCGGTGCTGGCTATATGGAACGCACGCGCCACTACCGCAGGGATATCCTCGGCGCGACGCACCTGTATGGCCCACTTGGTGATCGGCTGTGTGATGCCGACCACATCGGTTTCCTGAAAAGCGTCCGAACCGAGAAGCGACGCATAGACCTGTCCCGTGATGACAACCAGCGGCGTAGAGTCCATCATGGCGTCGCTGAGGCCGGTCATTACATTGGTGGCGGCCGGACCGGACGTTACGATAACCACACCCGGGCGTCCCGACACACGGGCATATCCCTGAGCGGCATGAATAGCTCCCTGTTCGTGCCTGACAAGCACGTGTGTCAGACTGTCGGTATAGTCATACAGCTTGTCGTAGACAGGGATTATAGCTCCTCCGGGATAACCGAACACACGGTCGACTCCCTCGGCTATGAGCGATTTGATGAGCGCTTCGGCTCCTGATATTTTCTTTTCCATTTTCAGTCGATATGTCTTACCCCTCCCTTGTCGGCCGAAGTCACTGCGGCGGCATATGCCTTGAGGGCTTTGGATATGTGGCGGTCACGGCCGCGAGGTGTGAATGCCTCTTTGCCGAAGCTTTCTTCCTTACTGCGACGTTCGGCAAGCTGTCCGTCGGTCAGTTCTACATTGATAGTACGAGCCGGAATATCGATGGTGATTATATCGCCGTCGCGCACCAGACCTATCGCTCCACCAGCCGCCGCTTCAGGCGATACGTGGCCTATGGACAGCCCCGATGTGCCGCCGGAGAAACGTCCGTCGGTGACAAGCGCACACTGTTTGCCCAGATGTTTGCTCTTTATATAGCTCGTGGGATAAAGCATTTCCTGCATTCCCGGACCACCCTTAGGCCCCTCGTAGACGATCACCACGACGTCGCCGGCCTTCACCTGGTCGCGCAGGATACCGTCGACGGCCTCCTCCTGCGAGCGGAACACCTTGGCCGGCCCGCTGAACCGGAATATGCTCTCATCTACTCCTGCGGTCTTGACCACGCATCCGTCAAGCGCTATATTGCCGCGCAACACGGCCAGTCCCCCATCCTTCACGTAAGCATGATCAAGGTCGCGTATGCAACCATTCTTGCGGTCGGTATCGAGATCGGAGTAATATGTCATCTGCGAGCCGAGTTCGGTTGTGCGTCTGCGTGCCGGAGCACTGCGCCACAGCTCGTCGGCGCGATCGGCATAACGACGGCCGCCTATGGCCCACAGATCGATTGCCTCACCGAGAGTCAGCCCGTCGACACGCTTCACAGAGGTGTCGATCAGACCGCCCGACGCAAGTTCGCGCATGATCGACAGAATGCCTCCGGCGCGGTTGACATCCTCTATGTGGTAATGCGAGTTGGGCGCCACCTTGCACAAAACCGGCGTGCGGCGCGACAATGCGTCGATATCGGCTATATTGAAATCGGCTCCGGCCTCATTCGCTATAGCCAGCAGATGGAGCACAGTATTGGTGGATCCGCCCATAGCGATGTCGAGCGTCATGGCATTGAGCATAGCCTGGCGTGTAGCGATATTGCGGGGCAATACCGATTCGTCTCCGTCGCGATAGTAACGGTAGGTATTTTCCACAATCTGCCGGGCGGCATCCTTGAAAAGCTGTCGGCGGTTGATATGGGTTGCAAGCACCGTGCCGTTGCCGGGCAGAGCAAGACCGATAGCCTCGTTGAGCGAATTCATCGAATTGGCCGTAAACATACCCGAGCAACTTCCGCAGGTAGGACATCCGTTACGCTCAAGCTCGGCCACGGCCTCGTCGCTTACGGTCATATCGGCCGAATCGATCATTATGTCGATCAGATCCACAGCTTTGCCTCCGGCCTCTCCAGCCTCCATCGGACCGCCGCTGACAAACACCGCCGGAATATTAAGCCGCATGGCCGCCATCAGCATTCCGGGAGTCACTTTGTCGCAATTGGATATGCACACCATCGCATCGGCCTTGTGGGCATTGACCATATATTCCACCGAATCGGCTATCAGATCGCGCGACGGCAATGAGTACAGCATTCCGTCATGTCCCATGGCTATGCCGTCATCTATGGCAATGGTATTGAATTCGGCTGCAAAGCATCCGAGCCTTTCGATCTCCTGCTTCACAGTCTGGCCTATTTCATGAAGATGGGTGTGCCCGGGCACAAACTGTGTGAACGAATTGACCACAGCTATCACCGGACGACCTATCATCTCCTCTTTCATGCCGTTGGCACGCCACAACGCCCGTGCGCCGGCCATACGTCGACCCGACGTGCTGGCATCGCTGCGCAGCCTGTGGCTGAAGTTATGATGTTCCATTTTGCAGATTGTGTCTATGTGTGATATACGCTTGTCGCGCTTCAGATAAAATCCTTTACTGGTATCTTTCGCAAAGATAACCTAAATTAGGCTCTATGTCCAAACAAATGCACATTTTTCTTCATTTTATGCACATTATGCACCACTTATGCGTCCATTACGTATCATTATGCATCATTATAAACCACTACCCCACCCCTGACGCTTCACTGACACAGCATCAACACCATCGTCGGCAGCGTGTGAAGTCCAGTGAGCCTTTCCTATTTGGAGGTTAGCATATTTATCTCTACTTTTGTCATTGTCATCAACATGTGCAGTAAGTATTTATCATCACGGCAACGCAGTCAAACTCGCTGCCACGCATAGCAGACTACTGTGAACCAACGTCACATCACATTTCAAAATCCAATAACATCAACTCAACAACAACCTGCCTGAATGCCGGTTGAAAACAGGCCAACCAATAATTGTCAGATGATCAGAATAAAGCCAAAAATCACATCGGATGAAGCCACTGAAGCCAAACTGCTCAAACAGCTCAAAGATGGCAGTTATGAGGCTTTCGCTACAGTCTATCGGCGGTATAGCCCCAGAGTATATCGGACCGTATCCTACTTATTAGGCAACGAAGATATGGCGGAGGATATAGTCCAGGATCTATTTCTGACTATATGGGAACGCCGCGAAAACATTGACCCCGACAAAAATTTCGAAGGATATGTAGCTGTTATAGCACGCAATCTCGCTTACCGCTACGTAATGACACGGTGTAAGATGATCTACAACATCGATATAGCCGCCGACAAGCTTGCCGACGATTCGGCTAATGATTCAGCAGAGGCTACATCGCTCAACAATTATATCATGAAAATACTGAACTCACAGCCCCAGATGCGACGCAAAGTGTTCATGATGAGCCGATTCGACAATCTGACATACGCTGAAATAGCCAACCGTCTGAATATCAGCGAACGCACTGTAGAGGCACACATCTATGCTATGGTGCGGGAACTAAAAAAAATGCTCGGATATGTACCTGCTACGGTTATGTCGTTGCTATATTTGAGTGTTAAATTGTATTAAACGCGCTATAAGTACTAAGTACCCTCCCCCACTTTTTGACTAATAATAACAAACGGTCGCCACAAGGCGGCGCAATCATCAATATGCATCATGAACATCAGCCTGCTTCATCACTTGATTGACAACACCCTGACTCCTGAAGAACGCAAGGAGCTAATGGAGTATGTGCGTCGAAACACTACCCGCGAAGAGTTTTTCAGGCTATTCGATGAAGTATGGGTCGCTGAAAAAAACGCATCGATACCTCGCGAACTTCAAGACCGTATGTATGCCCGTATCATGGAGCAGATCAATCCCGGAGCCGATGGACAGCATTCCGGACCGGATCGAATCCAATTCTACAAGCACGCAGTCACCGGAAAGATAAAGAGGGTGATTTTCAGCGCGGCAGCCGCCTGCGTGGCGGCAGCGCTCTGCATTCTCGCCACACATCTTTTCATCCGCCACACATATCAACCTGCGACTTTTGCCGTCACCGCCGAACTCGGACAAAGAGCCAGCGTAACACTCCCCGACGGCACTCTCGTATGGCTCAATTCAGGCTCATGCATAAGTTATGACTCCGACTACGGTCACAAAATCCGCTACATCTCACTCAACGGCGAAGCAAGTTTCGACGTCGCCAAGGATTCCGAACATCCCTTTATAGTGGAAGCTCGCGGCATCACTACAGAGGCTCTCGGAACCAGGTTCAACATATCGGCCTACGACACCGACAACTTCCTCACCACCTCGCTTTACAAAGGATCGGTGAGAGTAAACTACAGCAACGCCTCGACTATTCTACAGCCTCACCAACAAGTCACCATCGACTTACGCAACATGAAAGCGACTGTGACATCAGATGACATGGAACTGAGCGAAGCCCCCTGGCGAAACGACGAACTAACCTTCGACGGGCAGTCGCTTGACGAGATTGCCATCATACTCAGTCGTGTTTACAATACCAAAATAAAGATCGATGATCCGTCGCTTGGGAAGGAATGCTTTGCGGGCACGATCCACAACACCAACATCCGCAACTTCATAGACATACTCAATCTAACGACACCGATCGACTATTATTTCAAAGGTGATACAATCCATCTGCGCAGACGCTAACCTGTAAAAACAAATCAGCGATACAACAACATTATAAACCAATCCAAATACGCTATGCCTATGACATAAGAGCCTCCGAACCATAAAAATCAGAGAGTGTCCGTCTACATATAGACCGACACTCTCACTAAAAACCACAATCATTCGCCTTTATAATACCTGACATCTGTTTGCAGACAGACCAGGCCACGAATCAATTGTATTCGCAAAGTTATAAAGGATTATTTGTCATCACTTAAAAAACTTGCACATTTTTTTACCATGAAGCAGTTTATGAAAAAAATGATGTCACTTTCGCTGCTTATCGCGGCGTCGGTATCATCAGCATCTGCACAAATCTCGCTCCACATGAGCGATCGGCCTGTAGCTGAGGTCATAAAGCAGATCGAAAAATCGACTTCATACCGTTTTTTCTACAACAGCAATCTCGACGGGATGCGCAAAAATGTCAATGTGTCGGCCGAAAACCAGAACATTGACGAGATAATGAATCAGATTTGCCGTCAGGCCGACTTGTCATACGTCATCAAGGACGGGAAACAAATAGTACTGACAGCCAAAGAGAAACAGTCTGAACCCATACAGAACAAAAAAGTCATAAAAGGCACCGTGCTTGATCCCTACGGCGATCCTGTAGTCGGCGCGACGGTGCGCGTCAAAGGGACCAACCTCGCAGCGATCACCGACATCAACGGCAACTACTCCATACAAGCTCCTGACGGCTCTACAATCGAAGTGACATGCATAGGCTATGTCACCGGCAAAGGCAAAGCCTCAGGCGACAAGCCGCTCAATTTCAACATGGAGGAAGATGACAATTATCTCAACGAGGTAGTCGTTGTCGGCTACGGCTCACAGAAAAAAGTCAACCTGACCGGATCGGTGGAAAATATTTCAGCCAAAGCCATCGAGAACCGCCCCATACGCAGCGTGACAGACGCTATCCAGGGGCAGATGGCAGGCGTCACCGTACAGTCAGGCACCGGTCAGCCGGGACAGTTTTCTTCTATAAAAATCCGAGGCAACACATCGGTCAACTCCGGAGGCGCCCTTGTGATCATCGACGGTCTACCGGGCGACATAAATCTTGTCAATCCTCAGGACATAGAGTCAGTGTCAGTGCTCAAAGATGCGGCTTCGGCAGCTATTTACGGCGCACGGGCAGCCGAAGGCGTGATATTGATCACCACACGTCAGGGCACCGACTCCAAAGTCAAAGTCGAGTACACCGATAACTTCTCCTTCAATAAACCCACACGCATTGTCAAGAGCAACAACAGCTATGACCACGCGATAATGCAGAATCTTGCATATACCAATGCCGGATTGGCTCCGAACTTCTCCGAAAAGGCTCTTGAGGCGATACTCGATCCATCGGTCACAGCATTGCCCAACGGCAACGACTGGATCTACACCGCCGACACTGACTGGATCAGCATGATGTTTGATCACAGTTTTCAGCAGACCCACAATCTGGCAGTCTCCAAAGCATCCGAATCACTTCGCTACCGTTTTTCGGCCGGATGGCTCGACCAGGACGGCATGTTCAGCGAGTATGGACCTGACAACTACGACCGCTATACACTGAGATCAAACGTCAATGCCGATCTCGTCAAAAACAAACTGAATTTCGACAGCAAAATGACATATACCGGCACAACCTCAAAGACTGCCGCGCAGTTCAGCAGCTGGACGATACCCTACATCACCATGATACAGGCGGGACCCAATATGCCTGTATATGATCCCAACGGCAACTATGCCCGTTACCGCATGCAGGCCAACCCGATTCAGGCACTCAAAGAAAGTCACTATGTTTGCATCAGATTAGCTGACGGGGCGCTCAACGGGGGCTGTCTGCCCCCTTGCCGCTAAGGCTTTCCCCCGAGAGGAGTGAGGAGAAAAGATAGACGTAAGGGCAATTGCATGTAAATTTGTAAAAGCAAAATACATTAACAGCAAAACCGATACGTCTATGGTACAAAGTAACAAAAAAGATTTCAGCGGACAAAATATCTCTATTGGTATTGACGTCCATCTGAGAACATGGAATGTCACGGTGCTCACCCCCTCTGG
>NZ_PUED01000051.1 GCF_003024925.1 Paramuribaculum intestinale | reverse complement strand
TGTCATTGTTCTTGGCTTCGATGATCTCAAGGAACATATCGCGTGTCTTGGCACGGCGTGCGATGCTACGCTGATCGCGGTAGGCGATATAACGCTTGGCCACTTCCTTGCGCGGGCTTTTCATCAGTTCTATCTCCACGCGATCCTGAATCTCCTCTACGGTCATGCGCTCTTTTCCGGTCACGCCTATACGATCGACAATCTTATGGATCAGAGCCTCGTCCTCTCCCATTTCGGTCTGAAGCATGGCCTTGCGTATGGCTGCCATTATTTTTTCTTCGTTATATCCCACGACGCGGCCGTCGCGCTTTACCACGATCTGTATCATTTTATCGGATTGTTTTTAGTTTTCCATTTGATGTTGCAAAAGTATTTATTCTTACAAGAACAGACAATTTTTCTCGACTAAAGTTTTCTACAACTTTTTCGTTTTGGATAACTTTTGAATGTGTTAAATTCTTCAAAACGCTACAACATAGGTGTTTATATTTCCGTTTTGGATAACTTTCAACTCCGGTGGTTAAATAAAAGTTTACATACAGATGCATCATCACATAAAACCTACAGTACTATGACGGTAAATTTTGTCGTAGTATCAGACCTTAAATATGTGTGGAATGTCATCATTAGCATTTGTTCTAAAGCACTACGACAAGTAATAGGTCGAATGTCGTCAAAATTTAGTAATTTTGCTGAACCAAATCCGAAAAAAAGATGGCTGAAAACACCGATAAATGGATATGCCGCGAGTTGATATCGATGCTGAAGAAATACGGCGTCAATGTAATCGTAGCGTCACCCGGATCGCGAAATGCGCCGCTGTTGGTCGCTGCAGCGAGAGAAAACGCCATAGAGGTGATACCTGTGGCCGACGAACGATCCGCAGCCTTCATTGCACTCGGATATGCGGCGGTGTCGGACGCACCGGTTGCAATCATATGCACATCGGGGACAGCCGTACTGAATTACGGGCCGGCCGTTGCCGAGGCTTTTTACAGGGCGTTGCCACTGATAGTGATATCGGCCGACCGCCCATATGAATGGATCGACCAGGATGACTCGCAGACCATACGCCAGCCAGGCACATTCGCCAACTTCACCAAGGGAAGCTATGATCTCAACGAATCAGTCACAGATGCCGATAAATGGTATGCCAACCGCATGATCAACGACGCCATGACCCTTGCCTTAAGTGGCCGAAAGGGTCCTGTCCATATCAATGTCAGACTTGACTGTCCTTTGGGAAGACAATCTGACAGCCGACACCCACAGCCAAGAAAAATAGCTACACTACGGCCAAGGGAGGATCTCACAGTCGGCGACGCACGAGTATATGGCCGCCAACTGGCATCACCGCGGAAAGTCATGATAATAGCCGGATTCATGACGCCAGACAGCCGTCTGAACCAGGCATTGGGACGGCTTGCACGGTTGCCGAATTTCGTGGTCATGACCGAGACCATCGCCAATATGCACAATCCGGCGTTCATAAGCCGCATCGATACCACGTTGAGCCAGATGACCGATGATGACCGACACACGCTCAAGCCTGACGTCGTGATCACTCTCGGAGGGGCATTGGTGAGCCGCCATATCAAGGACTACATAAGATCAATCGACAACGCCGAACATTGGAGCGTCGGCCATACACATACGACAGTAGACTGTTTCCGACATCTTTCACTACGCATCGAGATGCGCCCTGAAGTGTTCTTTCCACAACTGGCATCGGCTATGCAGCCTCATCAGGCCTCCTGCGATTACAGCCGACGCTGGGAACTGCTTGCGCGCAAAGCCGAGGCAACCCATCAGGCTTACGTCGGTTCAGCACCATGGAGCGACATGCGGGCATTCTCCGTTTTCATGCCGATGATTCCACGCAATGCCAATCTACAACTGTCAAACGGCACAGCGGTCAGATATGCACAGTTGTTTGCCACGCGCGACTATCACCGCTGTGACTGCAACCGCGGGGTCAGCGGCATAGACGGCTGCACCTCGACCGCAATAGGCGCTGCCATGGCATATCCGGGCATAACAGTGCTGGTCACCGGCGACATGTCGGCTCAATATGACGTCGGCGCACTTGCATACGCCTCGCTCGCTCCGCGGCTTCGCATCATTGTGATGCGCAATGGCGGGGGCGCCATTTTCAGATTTGTGGAATCGACATGTTATCTGGACGAGCTTGAGAAGTATTTTGCTCATCCCCGACAGTTTCCGGCCCGACAGATTGCCGAAGCTTACGGTCTTGATTATTTCGAGGCCGCTGATGAACAATCGTTGCGTGGCGTGTTCCGTCAATTTCTGTCGGCGCCGCGAGCCGCACTGCTTGCTGTCGATACGCCGGCAGAAGAGAGCGCACGCATACTGCGGAATTACTTCAACCGTAAATCGGAATATATAAATCATAAACAAACAGACATATGAGAAACTGGACAACCATCAAACAATACGAGGATATTCTTTTCGAACGATTAGGCGGCATAGCAAAAATCACCATAAACAGGCCGAAAGTGTACAATGCTTTCCGTCCGCAGACCAACATGGAGATGCTCGACGCCATGGCCTACTGTCGTGAATGCCCGGAAATCGGAGTGGTGATCTTAACCGGAGCCGGCGACAAGGCCTTCTGTTCGGGAGGCGACCAGAATGTAAAAGGCACCGGTGGATATATCGACTCCAATGGCGTGCCGCGCCTTAACGTGCTCGACCTGCACAAAGCCATCCGCTCCATACCCAAGCCGGTGATAGCGATGGTGAACGGTTACGCTATCGGAGGTGGAAATGTATTGCAGGTAGTGTGCGACCTCACTATCGCATCGGAAAACGCACGATTTGGCCAGACGGGTCCTAAAGTGGGCAGTTTCGATGCCGGATTCGGATCGTCGTACCTCGCAAGATGCGTAGGGCAGAAAAAGGCGAGAGAAATATGGTTTCTGTGCCGCCAGTACACTGCACAGGAGGCCGAAGAAATGGGAATGGTCAACAAGGTCGTTCCTTTCGACCGTCTGGAGGATGAAACTGTGGAATGGTGCGAAACCATACTGAAGCGCAGCCCGATGGCGATACGTATGATAAAGCGTGCGCTCAATGCCGAACTGGACGGTCAGAGAGGTTTAATGGAGTTTGCCGGAGACGCCACGCTTCTTTACTATCTGATGGATGAAGCCCAGGAAGGCAAGAACGCATTTCTTGAAAAACGTGACCCCGACTTTGGCAAGTTCCCCAAATTCCCCGGTTGACCGCCATGTTGAGAGCCTCATTCACGCCCTATACCCTGCACTTCGGATTTGAAGCCGTGACCTCGCGCGAATGTATGCGCAGCAAGTCCACATACTTTGTTAGTGTGTGGGACGACGAGCACCCTACGGTTGTCGGGACAGGGGAGTGTGCTTTGTTCCGCGGACTCAGTGCTGACGACCGCGAGGATTATGAAAGCGTATTGTCGGATATCTGCAGCAGGATCAACGCTGTAAAGATTGCAGACCTGACGGAATGGCCTTCGATTGTGTTCGGGATTGAAACCGCTTTGGCCGATCTGCGTAACGGAGGCAGGATGATGCCGTTTCCGTCGGACTGGACCGATGGCGGGTCAGGACTTCATATAAACGGGCTGGTATGGATGGGATCGGTGGAAGAGATGACCCGCCGGGCGGAGGAGAAAATCTCTGAGGGATTCAGATGCGTAAAACTGAAGATAGGCGGATGTGACTTCGAAAGAGAGCTGCATCTGCTCGAACAGCTTCGTCGCCGTTTTGCTCCTGAAGAGCTTGAGATAAGGCTTGATGCCAACGGTGCATTCGATGTTGACGAAGCGCTGCAAAAACTTCGTCGGCTAGCGACACTCGACATACACTCCATCGAGCAGCCTATAGCGTCCCGGCAATGGGATGCGATGAAGAGTCTCTGCAATGTATCGCCTATAGACATAGCTCTTGACGAGGAGCTGATAGGTGTATTTAGCGTGGATGAGAAGCGACGGATGATCGAATACCTCAGGCCGGCATATATAATCCTCAAACCGGCGTTGTGCGGCGGATTTTCCGGCAGCAGCGAATGGATTGAAGCCGCTGAAAATGTCGGCATCAGATGGTGGGTCACATCGGCATTGGAGTCCAACATAGGCCTGAACGCTCTTGCCCAATGGGTAGCCAGTATGAAATGTGATATGCCATCCGGACTTGGCACCGGCCAGCTATACACCAACAATTTCCGTTCGCCGGTAGAACGCAGAGGGGCGATGCTGTATTATAACCCTGCCATAGAGGCTGAACGTCCGGAAATAATAAGTAACTCTCGCTACACGCCATCGTTTTCAAGCAAAAATCACTCGAACAAATCTCAAAATATCACTCGCAGCTAATTTTTGCGAGTCACTTATTACCACCATGACGCGATCCTACCGAATCATCGATCCCGAAGGGCTGGCCGCAGCATTTGTCGAAGAATGGCAAAATGATAAGGACCATATAACGGCAAGGACGTCAGGCTCTACAGGCACGCCAAAAGATATACATCTTCTGAAAGCCGACATGGAGTTGTCGGCACGCGCTACATGCCATCACTTCGGCATCGGGCCGGAATCTGTGTTGTTCTGTCCGCTTTCGACAGACTACATAGCCGGAAAAATGATGATCGTCAGGGCTGCTGTAGCCGGCGCGACCGTGGTGGTGGAACGGCCTTCGTCCACGCCAATGGCGCATTGGACTCTTGACCGGGCGGATCTGACAGCCATCGTACCGTCGCAGATAGAGGGATTGCTCGCAAACGGCCGTGGCCGATTGCGATCGGTAATAGTCGGCGGAGCGCCTGTCACACCGGAGCAAGAACGCATTATGACTGATTCCGGCATTGATTTCCGTGCCACGTACGGGATGACTGAAACCTGTAGCCATGTAGCGCTGAGGCGGATTGACAGCCGGCGGTTTGAAGCGCTACCCGGTTTTAGTTTTCATACAGACGACCGCGGATGTCTTGTGATCGAGTCCGGATCGATGTCGTTCGGAAGGCTTGTCACTAATGATATAGTAAAACTGCACGACAACAAGTCATTTCAGTGGCTTGGACGATATGACAATGTAATCATCTCCGGGGGGATCAAGCTGTTTCCTGAAGAGATTGAACGGGAAATAGCACCATATACAGGATCTCACGCATTTTATCTGACCGGACGGAAGTCGGAACGATGGGGTGAGGAGCTGGTCATGGTGATCGAATGCGAAGATGTTGATATAGAAGCCATAGACCGCGCGCTTTCACTTCACATCGACCATCGCCATAAACCGAAGGGATATATCGTAAAGAGAGAACTCCCGCGAACTCCTACAGGCAAATTATTAAGGCATCGCATAAAATAATTTTTCTTTGCAAAAGTATTTTTATATTTTTGCGAGATATTTCATTATACTACCAATAATAATCCTCAATCAATAATATTCAATCTGATGAAGCAATTTTTCGTAAGCGTGCTCGGAGCATTGGCCGGAATATGGATTTCGGTGTTTTTGTTCGGATTGCTCGGCATCATAATGATAGGGGTCATGGCAGCCACCTCGGCGAGTGACAATACTATGGTGACAGTAGACAGCAACAGTGTGCTCAGAATAACTCTGTCAGGCGAGATCACCGACCGCAAACAACCGGTCAACATCATGAACGAGCTTACCGGTGACAAGCCTAAACAATATCCCCTCAATATGATGATCGCGGCGATTGAACATGCTGCCGAAGATGACGACATCGACGGCATATTCCTTGACTGCGCAGGAATATCGGCCGGAATGGCACAACTCCAGGCATTGCGTCAGGCACTGGTAAGGTTCAAGGAAAGCGGGAAGTGGATATACGCATACGCCGATACCTACTCTCAGGGTGACTATTTCGTGGCCACAGCCGCCGACAGTATCTTCATCAACCCGATAGGCATGGCCGACATACATGGGCTATCCTCCACCACTCTGTATTTCAAAGATATGCTTGACAAGATAGGCGTTGATGTGCAGGTGGTGAAAGTGGGTACCTACAAGAGCGCTGTAGAACCGTTCATGCTCAATCAGAGCAGCGAAGCCAACACAAGACAGCAGCAGGCCTATCTCGGCAATATCTGGAACGAAATCGCCGGCAAGATCGCCGAGGGACGTGGTGTGGATACGGCCGCTGTCAACAGTTGGGCCGACAGCTTCACTTTCTCTCTCGAAACAAGCGAACTGGCCGCACGTCATATAGTAGACCGTACGATGTACCGTCATGAAACGAACCGGATTCTGGTGGATGCCACCAGGCTGGAAGAGGATGATGATCCCCGGATGGTCGACATCTTGGACTATGCGACGATATTGTCGTCAAAAAAGAACCATGGCGACAAGACCATCGCGGTGCTGTATGCCGTAGGAGACATCACTGAATCAGGCAATGACGGCATAACATCAGACAGGCTCGTGCCGCAGATACTTGATCTTGCCGAAGAGTCGGATATCGACGGACTTATATTGCGTGTAAACTCAGGAGGAGGCAGTGCGTACGCCTCTGAACAGATATGGGAAGCTCTCGAACAGTTCAAGTCGCTCACAGGCAAACCCTATTACGTTTCGATGGGCGATGTGGCCGCATCCGGTGGCTATTACATATCATGCGGCGCCGACAGAATATATGCCGAACCTGTGACACTCACCGGTTCGATCGGCATCTTCGGCCTGATTCCCGATGCTCACCGGCTTCTCAACGACAAAATCGGTGTGCACACATCGACAGTAGCCACTAATAGAGGGCAGTTCCCCGGATTGCTGAATGCCATGACGCCCGACCAGCGCAACGCAATGCAGAGCTACGTGGATCGTGGTTACGAACTATTCGTAAAACGGTGTGCAGAGGGACGCGGCGTATCAGTCGACTCGATAAAAGCCATTGCTGAAGGCCGTGTATGGGACGGTCTGACAGCGTCACGCATAGGGCTTGTGGACAGGCTCGGCGGTCTTGACATGGCATTGGCCGACATGGCAGCCGAACTTGATGCTGCTGACAACTACAAGATCAAGGAGTATCCCGATCTGAAATTCAAATGGTGGGAAGAGGTGCTCAACATGAGCAGCAACATGAAGGCATCGGTGGTGGAAACTGAACTCGGACAATATGCCCCTCTCTACCGTATGGCCCGCGAATGCGGCCACCTCTCGGCTCTGCAATGCCGGATGGAATATATAACAATCCACTGACGCAACCTGCACTCATCCCTTTAAAACCTAAAGACTATTTGCTGATCATGGCCAGAAGAAAAGGACTTATACCGTTTCTGATTCTCTACCCCCTTTCGCTCCTGTACGGGCTGGGGGTGGCCGTGCGCAACATGATGTTTGACAAAGGGATTCTCAAACAGCGCAAGTTCAACATTCCTGTAATCGCCGTAGGTAATCTCACGGTGGGAGGTGCCGGCAAGACACCTCACTCCGAGCACATAATCGAGATACTCAAGGGGGAGTACCGGATCGGGCTACTCAGTCGTGGCTACAAGCGCAATACCAAGGGTTTTGTGCTTGCAGGAGCCAATTCTCGTCCCCAGGACATAGGCGACGAACCATATCAGATGTATCGAAAATTCAGCCATGACGGCGTGATGGTGGCTGTGTGCGAGAGCCGTGTGAAGGGCATCGAAACCATGCTTGAACTAAATCCTACGCTCAATCTGATAGTGCTTGACGATGCTTTTCAGCACCGATACGTGAAACCTACTGTATCCGTAGTGCTGACAGAGCACAGCAGACCGGTGTATAACGACTCACTGCTGCCTTACGGACGACTGCGTGAACCGGCTCGCGCGTTGGATCGTGCTGACGTAGTGGTTATGACCAAGTGTCCCGACGAAATGAAACCGGTTGACTTCCGTATCTTCAAGGAAACATTCAATCTGTTTCCGTTTCAGAAGCTACTGTTCACCCGCTACAAATACCTTTTGCCCAAAGCCTTGTTTCCGGAGAACGTAATTCCCGAATCGACACTTGATATGGGATGTCTGACACGTGAGGACACTCTGCTTGCTGTAACAGGAGTGGCCAATCCACGTCCATTCATCCGCTATCTGCGCTCACATTACAAAGCAAAGGTGAAGATATTGCGCTTTGAGGATCATCATAATTTCACAAATTCCGATATGCAGTCGATACTCCGCAAATACAATAACATGGAGGGACGTCATCGATATGTCGTCACGACTGAAAAGGACGCCGTCAGACTGGCCAACAATCCATATTTCCCGCCGCAACTCAGAGGTTTTGCCTATTACATACCTATCGCGGTAGAACAAATACAGTCGGGCGACCCGCCTCTTGCCAACATACTTAGGCAACTCATACGCAACCAAGGCAGCATAAGATCGTAAAGACTGAACAATGCCATACGCATAAACATTAAATAAACATCAACCGAAATTCAACAATATGATAGAGAAGATCAAGCAGACAGCAGACTATATCAGAAGCAAAGCAGGCAATGTGCCCGAAACCGCAATAATCCTCGGCACCGGCCTTGGAGCGCTCGTGGATCATATCACTGAGAAAAAATATATTCCTTACACGGAGATCCCGAACTTTCCGGTATCGACAGTGGAGGGGCATAGCGGCAATCTGATATTCGGCCGACTCGGCAATCGTCAGGTGATAGCGATGCAGGGTCGATTTCACTACTATGAGGGATATGACATGAAGGAGGTGACATTCCCGGTAAGGGTCATGAAGCAGCTTGGCGTCAAGACTCTGTTTGTGAGCAATGCAGCCGGAGGAATGAACAAGGAATTCCGTGTGGGCGACATCATGATCATCACAGATCATATCAATCTGTTTCCGGAGAATCCTCTTCGCGGAAAGAATTATGAAGAGCTCGGCCCACGTTTCCCGGCCATGACCGAAGCCTACGACAAGCGGTTGGTGGCTGCCGCTGAAGAGATAGCTGCAAAAAAGGGCATACGGGTGATGAAGGGTGTATATGTCGGGACTCAGGGTCCGACCTTCGAAACCCCGGCCGAATACGAGTATTTCCGTATAATCGGCGGAGATGCCGTCGGCATGTCGACCGTGCCTGAAGTCATTGTGGCCAATCATGCCGGCATGAAGGTGTTTGGCGTATCGGTCATAACAGATCTCGGCGGTAAAGACGTGACGGATGTCCCTACCCATGAAGAGGTGCAGAAGGCGGCTGAAGCCGCTCAGCCATATATGATGGAGATCATGCGTGAACTTATAGAGCGGGAGGGCTGACCGGATGGAAACAGAGATCTCAACCATAGGCGAATTCGGACTCATTGACAGGGTTACATCCGGACTGACCGCAGGCAATCCATCGACCGTAAAATCCGTGGGTGATGACGCAGCCGTGCTGTCATATCCTGACACGGATGTTCTTGTGAGTTCGGACATGCTGCTTGAAGGAGTGCACTTTGATCTGACATACGTGCCTCTCAAACACCTCGGCTATAAGGCTGCCGTAGTGAACTTCTCCGACATATACGCGATGAACGGCACTCCGAGGCAGATCACCGTCAGCCTCGGGATCTCCAAGCGCTTCACCGTAGAGCATATAGACGAACTATATTCAGGCATCAGGCTTGCATGTGAGATATATGGAGTGGATCTTGTAGGAGGAGACACCACGTCGTCACGCTCGGGGCTGGTAATAAGTATCACCTGTATCGGTGATGTGGCCAAAGGGGAGGCTGTGGGACGCGACGGCGCGCACGACACGGATCTCATCTGCGTTTCCGGCGATCTTGGAGCCGCATATATGGGACTTCAGCTTCTGGAGCGTGAAAAAACCGCATCGGCAGGGATGAAGGATTTCGTTCCGCGCTTTGAAGGGAAAGAATATCTGGTAGAGCGGCAGCTGAAGCCTGAAGCCCGCAAAGATATTGTAGCACGGCTTGCCGAGGCCGGCATCAGGCCGACATCTATGATAGATGTAAGCGACGGATTGTCGTCGGAGCTTCTGCATATATGTCATGCCTCCAAGACGGGATGCAGAGTGTATGAAGACCGTATTCCGATCGACTATCAGACAGCTGTGATGGCTGAGGAGCTTAACATGAATCTTGTCACAGCGGCTCTAAACGGCGGAGAGGACTATGAGCTACTGTTCACGGTGCCGCTCCACTGTCACGAGCAGATCAAAAAGATCGACGGAGTCAAAGTCATAGGACATATAACTTCTGAAAATCTGGGGTGCGCGCTCGTGACCCGCGACGGCACAGAGATGCCCCTTCGCGCCCAAGGCTTCAATCATCTCAACCAGTAAGCAGCAGTCCGGCCTGTTGATAAAAAATTTGATAAAAAATTGACGTCCGACATCGATATTTCATCTATAATATTGGGTGCGGGCGGCAATTATTTTCTAACTTTGCAGCGCGAATTAACGAAAAAGTACATTTACAGTCATGATAAATCGTGTTTTGATCAGAATCAAAGTGGTGCAGATGCTTTATTCCTATCTGCTCACCAAAAGCGAGTTTAAGATTGAGCCGGCACCTGAATCGGCTACAAGGGACAAGAGATTTGCCTACACGGTTTATATAGACACACTGCTGATGATACTTCGTCTGTCGGGTCACAACGCTGGACTTCGCCAGCTTTCGCCTCTGGCAGGACACACTATCCATCCGGCACTTTCATCCAGCAAACTTGTGCGCGCTCTCCGCGATGACGACCAGATAAAAGGGATCATAGTGAGAAAAAGCGAACAGACCGATGAAATGTCGGATGCCATATCTCCGATATATTTTTCTCTGACCGAATCCTCGGCCTACAAGAACTACATTAAGTCGAAAAACCATGAGATGGCCGGCGATGTGAAATTCTGGGCCGCAGTGCTGCCTACTGTAGTGCTGAAAAACGAGAAATTTGTAGAATGCGCCCGTAGGAATCCAGATTTCAGCATATCCGGTCTTGAAAAGGGTGTGGATATGGCTGTTGCCACTCTTGAAAGTTTCAGCGACAACCGCTATATGCTCCGCGATGCGTCGCGCTCGCTGACCGCCTCGCTCGACAAGGCATATGAACTTTATCATGCTCTGCTTCTGCTTCCGGCCGAGATAACCGCTCTCAGAGATGTGCGCATCGAGGCCGCACGCCATAAGTTTCTGGCTACGGCCGAAGATCTGAATCCCAACACAAGGATGATCGAGAATCCAATCCCCGCAAAGATAGCAGAGTGCAATGACATGACCGAATATCTGAAGGCGAATCCTTTCAGCTGGGACAATGATCTTGACATGATACAGCGTCTTCTTGATCGTATTATGGAATCTAAGATCTATCAAGACTACATGGAAGCTCCGTCGACCGACTATCAGACCGACTGCGAGTTCTGGCGCTCGATCATGAAGAATGTGATCCTTCCGTCGGATGATCTGGCAGAGGCGCTTGAGTCAAGATCGGTGTATTGGAACGATGATATTGAGATTATGGGAACTTTCGTACTCAAGACTCTCAAACGGATCGCTTCATCGCCCGAAGCCCCTGTCAGCCTTCTGCCAAAATACAAGGATGACGAGGATGCGCGTTTCGGTTCGGAACTGTTCATGAACGCAGTGAGCAACTTTGACGAATACCGCTCGCTGGTGGAAAAGTTCATCAACTCCACCTCATGGGATCCCGAACGACTGGCATTTATGGATTTGGTGGTGATGGTGACGGCCATCGCTGAACTGCTCAGCTATCCGCTGATACCCATACCTGTGACTCTGAATGAGTATATCGAAATCGCCAACTCCTACAGCACTTCACGCAGCGGACAGTTTGTCAACGGCATACTCTACTCTGTGATAAATCATCTGCGCGAAGAGGGCAGACTGAACAAGAACTGACAGAATCAGCCGAACAATTCCCGTAAGTAAGTGTTCAAACACTCTATAGGACTACCTCTTAAATGACAGAGCCGTGGAATATTGTCAGATTCGAACGCTTACTTAAAAAATAATTTGTATATTTGCATAGTTCTACAAACTTAACTACATACAGCAATGATTTTTAATCTCCTGACACTTCAGGCTGACGGCGGACAAGGCGCCGGTGCAATGAATCTCATCATGATCGTTCTTCTGATTGCGATATTCTACTTTTTCATGATACGTCCGCAGCAGAAGAAACAGAAAGAAATCAGAAAATTCCGTGATTCGATCAGCGAGGGCGACCGCGTGGTGACTGCCGGAGGCATATACGGCAAAATCCGCTCGATCAACGACAATATCGTAAGTCTTCAGATCGCAAAGGATGTTGTGATCCGTGTCGACAAAGGATCAGTATATCCTTCGGCCGCCGATGCCTCTCAGGACCAGAACAAGGTCGACGAAGCGTCAAAGTAATCCGCCACAATCCTGAAACCGTGACATCTCACGGAAACCGATAACAGAATGGTCGACTATCGACGCATTATTGATAAGGCTAAAGGAGCCGTTCACTCCTCAAAAGGGCGTGATCTGCTCCTTTATCTTATGTTTGTATGCGTAGCTTTTGTTTTCTGGTTTTTTCTGTCGCTTGACTCGGAACAGCAACGCGACTATGATGTCCCGGTAGAGATAGAGAATGTGCCTGACAGCATCACCATGCTCGGGCGTGTGCCATCGAGCCTAAATGTATCGGTACAGGGCAAGGGTTATCAGTTGATCCGGTTCATGTGGGGCAAGATGCCTTTGATGCGGATCAGGTTTTTTGACAATGTGACTGAAGAGAATGTGTTCGCCTTGCCAAGACCAAAGCTCGAAAGCCGTCTTCGCGAATATTTCGGACAAGGCGTGCAGATACAGTCGATGCGCCCCGACTCGCTGAGGATCCGCTATACGACTGTGCCGGGAGTAATGGTCAAACTTGACATCAATTCAGACATACATACAGATCTACAATACGTGTTAAGCGGGCCGATTACGGCCAATGTAGATTCTGTCAGGGTATTCGCTCCGAACGGTCTTCCGTCATCAGTCACAGAGGTTATAACCGAGCCATTGATACGGTCGGGTCTTCGGGATACATCACGGTTTGAAGTGGCAGTTATGCCTATGGACGGCATGCGTATAATTCCCGACCGTGTGATTGTGACAGTACCGGTAGAGCCTCTGATCGTCAAGAAAAAGAAGGTAAGGATCGATGTGACCGGATTACCCGATGGTGTGGGACTTATCACTTTTCCGTCAGTAGCCGAAGTGTCGTATCTCGTACCTATGAGTTTTTATAACGATGATTATCCGGTAAGTGCGTATGTTGATTTCCATACGATCGACAACCGTCGACAAAGAGCCAAACTCAACCTCACTCCGATGCCCGAACTATATCATAATGTAATAGTCGAGCCTGACAGCGTTGAATATATCATCGAGAAGCACGCAAGACAATGACGCTTATAGCTATATCCGGAGGAATCGGCAGCGGTAAGAGCATTGTGTCACGTGCGCTTGCCGTGATGGGGTATGATGTGTATGACTGCGACAGCCATGCCCGTGAGATCATGGACTGCGACAGGGCGCTGCAGCGACGCATAGCAACGGATATATGTTCGGATGCAGTGGTAAACGGACATATCGACCGCAGGCGGCTGGCAGAAAAGGTGTTTAACGACAATGCTGCTCTGCATCGCCTGAACAGTATGGTACATCAGGCCGTCAAGGATGATATTGCCGAATGGGCATCCGTGCGCGATGGTTCGCCGTCGTTTATTGAAACGGCGATTCTGTATCAGAGCGGCATAGACCTGATGACCGATGAAGTGTGGGAAGTCAGTGCACCAACTCAGCTGCGACTTCAAAGGGCGGTGGACAGAGGCATGAATGAAGATGATGCACGTTTGCGCATGGCTGTCCAGGATGAATATCAAGCTGCCAGGCAGCACCAAAATGTAAAGACAATAGTCAACGACGGTGTGACGGCAGTCATACCTCAGTTACTTGCATTACTCGACAGAGAATAATTTCAGCGGTATGGGTTTTCGATCGTATCGGTCACAATTTGATCGAGAAACTGTCGGCATCCATCCAGGGCGAAAAACGCTTGCGGTCGGCATCAAGCTGCGCGCCATTGAAAGTCGCATATACAATGCCGTCGTCGCGTCGGTCGGCGATATCGTCGCCCCAATGATTGAAAACGAAGGAATCTCCGGCGGGATAGTCGCCAAACCGGTCGCGTCCTTCACGGTTGCACCCGACTACGAACGACTGGTTTTCGATCGCACGGGCAATAAGCATCTGCCTCCATGCATAGACTCTTGAATGCGCCCAGTTGGCCGGGACTATGAGAGCGTCGTATTCGTTGGCGACGTTGCGGTTCCATACCGGGAACCGTATATCATAGCATATAGCCATCTTAAGTTTCCATCCGCAGTAACTGATCACCGGCGACAGGCTATCGCCGGCTCTAAGCAGATTGTGTTCTCCCCCCATCCTGAAGAGATGGCGTTTGTCGTAGAACACTGTATTGC
>NZ_PUED01000050.1 GCF_003024925.1 Paramuribaculum intestinale | reverse complement strand
ATTTATACCTCAGGCCAGGCACAGAAATATTGCATCAGGCCGGAGGACTCCATAGATTCATGGGATGGGAGCGCCCGATTCTGACCGACAGCGGCGGATTTCAGGTGTTCTCGCTTGCTGCAAACCGTAAACTCAAGGAAGAAGGAGCATGGTTCCGATCGCACATAGACGGATCCAAGCACCTCTTCACTCCCGAAAAAGTTGTCGACATACAACGCATCATAGGATCCGACATAATGATGGCTCTCGACGAATGCCCTCCTGGCACAGCCGATTATGACTACGCCTATCATTCACTGCAGCTCACACAACGCTGGCTAAAAAGAGGATGGGACAGATTTAAGGCCACAGAAGGACTCTACGGATTCAGCCAGACATTCTTCCCTATCGTACAGGGATGCACGTATCCCGAACTCCGACGCGAATCGGCCAAATTCGTAGCTGATCTCGGCGCAGAGGGCAATGCCATTGGCGGCCTCGCCGTCGGCGAACCTACCGAAGTGATGTACGACATGATAGAGGTAGTCAACGAGATACTTCCGGCCGACAAACCAAGATATCTGATGGGAGTCGGGACACCGGCCAATATGCTTGAAGCCATCGATCGCGGAGTGGATATGATGGACTGCGTGATGCCCACCCGCAACGGACGCAACGGTATGCTGTTCACAATGAACGGCATACTCAATATGCGAAACCTTAAATGGGCTAACGATTTCTCGCCGCTCGACCCCGATGGGACAAGCTTCGTAGATCATGCATACTCACGGGCCTATGTAAGGCATCTGTTTGTCAGTCAGGAGCTGCTCGCACTCCAGATCGGAGCCATCCACAACCTCTGCTTCTATCTCCACCTTATGGATGAAGCGCGCCGTCATATCATAGAGGGAGATTTCAGCCAGTGGAAACGAGCCATCATACCCCAACTGACCCACCGCTTATGACACATTTCCGACTCAAGATACTCGACCGATATATCATAGGGAAGTTTCTGGGCACCTATGTGTTTGCCATCGTGCTGATCCTGGCCATCACGATCATGTTCGACGTCAACGAAAAGCTCGATTCATTCCTGAAAGCCCCGCTCAAAGCCACTATATTCGACTACTTTCTGAACTTTCTGCCATATTTCGCCAACCAGTTCAGCCCCCTGTTCACATTCATCGCAGTCATATTCTTCACCTCGAAACTCGCCGACAACTCAGAGATCATCGCCATCCTGTCGTCAGGCATGAGCTTCAGGCGACTTCTTCGACCTTACATGATATCCGCTGCGGTCATTGCCTGCCTGACCTTCGTCCTCAGCGCCTACGTCATACCGCCTGCTAATGTAAAACGCATCGACTACACCAACACCTATGTCAAGAACAAGCGCGTAGACTACGGATCAAACATACAGCTTCAGGTCAGTAACGGAGTGATAGCCTACATCAACCGATACGACAACAACAACAGCACCGGCTACCGATTCTCGCTCGAAAAATTCGAAAACAAGAAGCTTGTATCGCGCCTCACTGCACAGACAATACGCTACGATACACTTCACCGGTGGGTGGCACGCGATTACATGATACGCGACTTCAAGGGCACACGCGAAGAAATCAGAAGAGGGACACGGCTCGACACCATAATACCGATCGAACCACGTGACTTCCTGATCTCAAAAAATGATCATGAAACAATGACCACACCCGATCTGGCGGAATACATCGCACACCAGAAGATGAGAGGCGTGGCCAATATCAAAGGATTTGAGATCGAATACCACAAACGGTTTGCCATGACTGCCGCAGCTTTCATACTTACTGTTATCGGCATGGCACTGTCATCGCGCAAAGTCAAAGGAGGAATGGGCATCAACATAGGCATCGGACTTGTGCTCAGCTTCAGCTATATCCTGTTCATGACCGTGACATCCACATTTGCCATATCGGGAATGACATCACCTCTGATAGCGATGTGGATACCCAACATCATTTATACAATAATAGCAGTAGTACTGTATCGTAGAGCCTCACATTGATTCGAAGCTCAACCGTATGGCCACACGTCCGTAATGGTCAGTAAATTCCGACAGCACTACCCTGCCGTTGACAAACTCCACTCCGCTCTCTTCGCCTTCGAAGGGGCGGAGTGTTATTTTACCCGACTCATCGATGACCGCTATATGCATTGAGTAGCGCCCGGCAGATGTCACAATCTCATGAGCCATTATTTTCAGCGGCCCACCGACAATCCTATCGGCCATATTTACCGGAATAACACTTCTGACCTGTAGCCACCGACGAAGCCCCTCTGAAATCGCTACGCATTCTGACAAGACTTATCGAATCGACAAATGCCACTTCATCACCGCTGTCATAGCGCAGATAGCCATATACGTCCGTCGCGGTCTTGTCTTTGTCAAGTGCAAGACGAATGCGTTTCCAGCCGTCACCATCAGTGCTTATAGTATTATAATCCTTGCTTCCGTCCTGATATTGAGCCGCGACAGCGATCTCTGTCGGTCCGGCAGAACCAGTGATCCTTGCCGACAACACATAGACATCACCCTTTTCCCAATTACGGTCAAGTGGCATGTCGAACTCTATTATATCGCTCGGCATAGCCGGACCAAACTGACGGAAACGCATACCAGGCCAAACATCCACCGAATCACCGTCGAGCACAAGCGACCGCATCGTAGTCGATTCGCCTTTGGCTCCGGCAAGCGTTCTGGTTCTGGCTATATCACGGTCTATCATCTCGATCGCCTGATCATACACCTCCACATATTTTTCCATATTGAACGCATACCAGCGCATCGAACTGTCCACCTCGGCCTGACTCACGCCATTGCGCAGATATATGGCCTGCCGCAGCACATCTTTGGCCGAATCCGTTCGCAGATCATTGCCTGATGACTCCGCTACGCTTTCGGCTATATTCATATCGGCAATGATCCTTGCCATTTTCTTTTCAGGAAGTATGCCCGACGGACGCGAAGAACAAGCCGCTACACCCATAAGCATAGCGGCTCCTATAGTTATAAGTAGTCCCTTTCGCATTACCGGCTTGTTTGGTCTTCCACCGCAGGTTCGTCAGAATGACTGCCCGACAGATGCTTCGTATAGAACAGAATTATCACCACCATGCCGACAGATATAGCAGCATCGGCCAGATTGAACACCGGCTGGAAAAAGAGAAAATTCTCACCACCGACCCATGGCATCCACTCGGGCCAGTCGAAACTGAACAACGGGAAGTAGAACATATCCACTACCTTGCCGTATAACAGAGGAGCATATCCGCCTCCATCGGGCATCATGACAGCCACCGCCGGCGGCATCGGATCATTGAACAGCACTCCGTAGAATACACAATCGATTATATTTCCCGCCGCACCGGCTGTCACCAGCGCCAGACACGCTATGAATCCGTAACCGACATCAGTCCTGCGACAGAAACGCACTATTACCCAGCACAACGCTGTCACAGCCACGATTCTGAAAAGCGTAAGAAACAGCTTCGAACCCATCTGCATGCCGAAAGCCATCCCGTCGTTCTCCACAAACACGAGTCTGAACCATTCAGCGATCCGCAATTCTTCTCCCAGATAAAAATGAGTTTTGACCCAAATCTTTATGAACTGGTCGAGAATTATCGTCGCAAGGATGATCGCTGCGGCAGCCTGTCCCTTTGTAATCTTCATCAGCCCCGATTATTTCTTACCGTTGATCTTTACATCGATACACAGCGTGGCATGAGGCACCGCCATAAGACGCTCCTTCGGGATAAGCTTGCCGGTTTCACGGCATATTCCATACGTCTTGTTCTCGATCCTCACCAATGCGGCCTGAAGATGCTGTATGAACTTCATCTGACGCTGTGCCAGTCGACCGGCCTCTTCCTTGTTAAGGACAGCCGCTCCCTCTTCAAGCACCTTGAAAGTAGGCGATGTATCGGCCGTGTCGTTGCCGCCGGTATTCGTGAGATCCGCACGAAGCATCTCATAGTCGCGTTGCGCTTTTGCAAGTTTTTCGAGGATCAGCGATTTGAATTCCTGCAATTCCTCATCGGTATATCTTGTTTTTTCCGACATGATTAGATTTATTTTGAAAGGGTAATTCTTACTTTTACATCGGTTCCGTCTATATCAAGCACCTCGGTCAGTTCATCGTCAGCCACCTCACCGACCTCGAGAGTGTCGGCAAGCACCTGACGCGATATATAGTCGGCATAGCCCGCCACAGCATCATCGGTCAGCTGACTCGCTGCAAACACGATATTGATCCGATCCGTGATCTGATAATCGCGGCTCTTGCGCAGATTCTGAACACGGTTCACAATCTCACGCGCCACACCTTCCTGACGCAGCGACGGAGTGACGGTAATATCAAGAGCCACTGTCACATTACCCTCATTCGCCACAAGCCAGCCGGGGATATCCTCCGATATGATCTCCACATCGGCAGCATCCACGCTCGCCTCAGTGCCGTCGATCATCAGAGTGATCTTTCCATCGCGCTCAAGACACGAGATTTCCTGCTGTCCGAGCGCCTGAATGGCTGCAGCCACCTGCTTCATCTGCTTGCCGAATTTCGGGCCGAGCTTCTTGAAGTCGGGCTTGACACGCTTCACCAGTATGCTTTGGTCGTCATCACCTACTATTTCAAGCTCTTTTACATTTACCTCGCTCAATATCAAACCCTTTATCGCCTCAAGAGCCTTACACTGACGATCGTCAACTGCCGGCACGAGTATCTTCTGAAGCGGCTGCCTTACTTTTATCTCGGCCTTGCGACGCAATGCCAGCACCATTGAGGTGACAGTCTGTGCAAGATGCATTCGATCCTCAAGCTCTTTATCGATCATCGCAAGATCCGCCTCCGGGAACAGTTCCAAATGCACCGACCGGTCTGACCTGTTCAGGTCACGATACAGCCTGTCGGCAAAGAACGGCGATACAGGAGCCATCAGCTTAGCCACCGTCACCAGACACTTGTACAGCGTCTGATAGGCTGCGAGTTTGTCGGCATTCATTTCGCCACCCCAGAAACGCTTGCGGTTAAGACGAACATACCAGTTGGAGAGATTGTCGCATACAAATTCGCTTATAGCGCGGGCAGCTTTGGTCGGTTCGTAGTCCTCAAGCGCCTCCTCTACCTCCTTCACGAGCGAGTTGAGCAACGACAATATCCAGCGGTCGATCTCCGGAAGAGATTTCATGTCGACGGCCGGCTCCGCACCGGTAAATCCATCGACATTTGCATACAATGCAAAGAACGAATACGTGTTGTACAGGGTTGAGAACAGTTTTCTCGACACCTCCTGCACCCCGGCCTCGTCAAACTTCAGATTGTCCCACGGCGAAGAATTGGATATCATGTACCAGCGCAGCGGATCCGATCCGAATTTCTCGATCGCATCAAACGGATTGACCGCATTACCAAGACGCTTTGACATTTTATTTCCGTCTTTGTCAAGAACCAGACCGTTGGATATGACTGCCTTATAGGCTCGATCACCGAACACCATACCGGCTATGGCATGGAGCGTGAAGAACCATCCACGAGTCTGGTCGACACCCTCAGCAATGAAATCGGCCGGGAAAAGATCGCCACGGTCAAACGCTTCCTTGTTTTCAAACGGATAATGGATCTGCGCGTAAGGCATGGATCCGGAGTCAAACCATACGTCGATTAGGTCACTCTCACGCTTCATCGGCTTTCCGGTCGGACTTACAAGCACGATATCATCGACATACGGACGATGCAAGTCTATCAGCTCATAGTTCTCTTTTGTGAAGACACCCGGCACGAATCCACGATCCTTGTAAGGATTTGACTTCATAACTCCTGCACTGACAGCCTTCTCTATCTCGTCATAAAGCATGGCTACGCTGTCGACACACAGCTCTTCGCTGCCATCTTCAGTGCGCCATATAGGCAGAGGCGTACCCCAGTATCTGCTTCGCGACAGATTCCAGTCCTGCAGATTCTCCAGCCATTTGCCAAAACGTCCGCTGCCGGTCGACTGAGGTTTCCATTTTATATCGCCATTCAGCTCCATCAGCTTTTCCCTCGCGGCCGTAGTGCGGATAAACCAGCTGTCGAGAGGATAATACAGCACCGGCTTGTCCGTTCGCCAGCAGTGAGGATAGCTGTGGCTATGCTTCTCTATCCTGAACGCGAGTCCCTGCTGCTTGAGCATCATGCAGATAGCCACATCAAGCGTTTCAGCATCAGGCGCAAGTGCGGGATCATACGCATTTTTTACATATCGTCCGGCCCACGGTCTATAGGCCTCCACATCGACATTGCTCTTGACATATTCCGGATCAATATCTTCTATCCGGAAAAACCGACCCGTCAGGTCCACCATCGGACGGATATTCCCGTCACGATCCACAAGAGTCAGAGGCGGCACGCCGTTCTGCCGAGACACACGAAGGTCGTCAGCGCCAAATGTGCCGGCTATATGCACTATGCCCGTACCGTCATCTGTGGTCACGTAATCGCCTGGGATCACCCTGAAAGCGCCCTCGCCCGGATTCATCCACTTGATAAGCTGATCGTAACGCATGCCCACAAGCGAATTGCCATCGCAGGAACCGACTATCTCATAAGGCACCACCTTGTCGCCCTTGACATAGGAGTCAAGCGGCTGACCGGCACCCTTGGGATTCAATACCGATCCGACCAGCGCATCAGCACACACAACCGTCACCTTCTCTCCCGAATATGGGTTGAATGTGCGTATGATATCATATCTTATCGACGGACCTACCGCCAGCGCCGTATTCGAAGGAAGAGTCCACGGAGTTGTGGTCCATGCCAGGAAATAGGGTTCACCCCATCCCTGGAGATTTTCAGGAGCGTCAATTATCTTGAACTGGGCTATGCAGGTGGTGTCCTTTACATCGCGGTAACATCCGGGCTGATTCAGTTCATGCGAACTAAGTCCGGTGCCTGCCGCCGGCGAATACGGCTGTATGGTATAACCCTTGTAAAGATATCCCTTGTCGTATAGCTGGCGGAGAAGCCACCATACGCTTTCTATATATCGGTTGTCGTATGTGATATACGGATCGTTCATGTCCACCCAATATCCCATACGGTCTGTGAGCGTCTCCCATTCGCGGGTGTATTTCATCACTTCCGAACGGCAGGCGGCGTTGTAATCGTCCACACTTATTTTCTTGCCGATATCCTCTTTGGTGATACCCAGATTCTTTTCCACGCCAAGCTCCACCGGCAGACCGTGAGTGTCCCATCCGGCCTTACGCTTCACATGAAAACCTTTCATGGTCTTGTAACGGCAGAAAATATCCTTGATCGTACGAGCCATCACGTGATGGATGCCCGGCATACCGTTGGCCGACGGCGGCCCCTCGTAAAACACAAAAGAAGGAGATCCCTCGCGCTCCTTTATGCTTTGCCCGAACAGCCCCTGACGGGTCCAGTCGTCGAGCATCTCTTTATTTATTCCCGACAGATTGAAACTGTCATATTCCTTGAATTTATTATACATCGCGAATGTTGTCTTAAATCAAGTTGCAAAGTTACGATTATTTGATCAACAATCAACTCTTTTGCTTTCAGAAAATGAGATTTACCGCAGCCGCCACCGACTTTCCGTCAGATCCCACAGCCGGAAGCGCAGTCACGGTAATACGACTTTTATCCCAACCAAACAGACGCCGCTCCAAAGGCAGTAGGAGATAGGCCAGTCTGGCCGACACAAATCCTGTCACAGCCCCTCCGACCACATCGCCGAAACGATGACGATGATGGTGGATCCGCAGAGCGCCAACTCCGGCCGCCCAAAGATAGGCACCCGCTCCCCAGCCCCAGCCATACTCGCTTCTGATGATTTCGGCACCGACAGTGGCACGCGCCATGTGTCCCGACGGAAACGAATGATTGTCTGTGCCGTCAGGCCGACGCGACCGGATGGTATGCTTCATTGTCTGCACAAGTATTTCATCAATAGCGACAGCTGTTACAGTCACTGCCAAACGTTCTCTGAACGTGTGACGCGCGTCGACGCCCGCAACACCGATAGCTGGAGCGGCTATTAGCGGCACGACCTGTCCGACATCATCGAGAAAATAGCTACGCGCATCAGCTGCAAAAACCGTAACTGCGAGCAGCAGGCTCAAAAGAATACGTTTCATTCAAAATACCATTTATGATTCTTTACGAGAGTAATGCCGGGCGTCATCTCACTGCCAAGAATACGGCGAACTTTCACAACTTTGCGGGGCACATAATCAGCCTCGCCGGGATATATGCTACCATACCCAACACGACCCGAAGAATGGATATAACGACCGCCACCGATATGGATAGCCACATGTGTTATGCGGATGCCGTCGCTCCCAGCAAAAAAAAGCAGGTCAGCGGCACGCCACTCTGTCGGATCGTCAATTGCGACATCTCGTCCGGTAAGAGCCTGCTGCGAAGCGTCGCGCCGCAATATCAGCCCCGACTGCCAATAAGCAGCCTTGACCAGACCGGAGCAATCCGGTCCCTTGGAAGTCATGCCACCCCACACATACGGAGAACCGACCATAGCCATGGCTGCCGACAGCACTGCCGACCCATCAGGCGTTGCCGATGACCAAGCAGCGAAATCCTCGACCGACTGTCTTTCGACATATCCTTCGGCTCTGCCACCCGGCATACCGACCCGAACAAACTGTCCGCCGTCATCCGACAATCGCTCCACGATATCCCCCTCGACCAGCTCGGCAACACGGTGTCCTGTCATAAGCGAATCAGCCCATACACCGATGGTGCCCGGAGAGGTCACGATCATACGGCTTGACCTGCGCCACTTCGACATGAGGCTATCGTTGAGCAAAGTGACATTGGCTCTGTTTATATAGCCACGGTAACCGTCGGGCAGCTCTACACCATACCAATCGCCGACACGTTCACCCATCTTCACGGGCGTACCGCATATAGCCTGAGTGGTCTGTTCCGACGCATGCGATGGCTTTGCCCTCACACAGGCCACGGATATATCGACAAGCCCCCACCGACTATCGTCGGCAGGGGTTTTATTCTGACCCGACACCCCGACGACAATCGATGTCACCGCCGCAAGCGTCATCAGGTATTTTCTCATCGCAATCAGTGCTTTGTCATTTCAGTTATGACATCTTTGATCTGCTGTCCGAGCTGCTCGGCCTCCTGCATCGTATGCGCCTCGGAATAGATTCGTATGATCGGCTCCGTATTGGATTTGCGCAAATGCACCCAACTGTCGGCGAAATCTATCTTCACGCCGTCGACATCGGTAATCTTTTCGCTGGCATAGTGCTTCTTTACCTCCTCGAGGATAGCGTCTACATTGATTTCAGGAGTAAGCTCTATCTTGTTTTTGGCTATGGCGTAAGCCGGATAAGTCTTTTTGAGTTCACTCACCTTCTTGCCGCTCTTGGCCAGAAGCGACAGGAAGAGAGCCACACCGACCAAAGCGTCACGTCCGTAATGCGATGCCGGATATATCACACCGCCATTACCTTCGCCACCGATCACGGCACCGGTTTCTTTCATCTTCGTGGTGACATTCACCTCGCCAACCGCCGATGCCGCATATTGGCAACCATGAGCCGCGGTGATGTCGCGGAGCGCACGCGAAGAGCTGAGATTTGACACAGTTGCGCCGGGTGTGTGCGACAGCACATAGTCTGCGACAGCCACCAGAGTATATTCCTCCACGAACATATCGCCGTTCTCCATCACTATCGCCAGACGATCCACGTCGGGATCAACCACAAATCCCACATCGGCCTTTCCGTCACGCATCAGACTTGATATCTGGGTGAGATTTTCAGGAATAGGCTCCGGAGTATGCGAGAAGCGACCGGTCACCTCACAGTTGAGTTCTATTATATTTTTCACGCCAAGCGCCCTGAGCAGCTGCGGTATGACAGTACCTCCCACAGAGTTGACTGCATCCACCGCCACTGTGAAATTGGCTTTGGATATAGCATCGGTATCCACCAGATCTAGAGCAAGCACCTTTTCGATATGCTTGCGGTCGTATGTCGTATTGACCAGTTCATGGCCGAGATCCATCACGTCGCAGAACGTATAGGCATCGGCCTCTGCCGCAGCAAGCACCTCCTTGCCCTGTGCATCATTGAGAAACTCGCCGTTTTCGTTCAGAAGTTTAAGCGCGTTCCACTGCATGGGATTGTGGCTTGCGGTTATTATAATACCGCCACAGGCATTCTCTTCAGTGACAGCGATCTCTGTAGTCGGAGTAGATGCCAGGCCGATATTGACCACATCAAATCCCATGCCGCAAAGTGTGGCTACAACAATGCCGCTCACCATTTCTCCGGAGACTCTTGCATCGCGTCCAACGACAATAAGATTGGTGTTTTTGGTTGTATTACGTCTTATGAACGTTGCATAAGCGGCCGTAAACTTGACGATATCAAGCGGAGACAGACCTTCGCCCGGAGCACCGCCGATAGTGCCACGTATTCCGGAAATCGACTTTATTAATGACATGATTGGTTATTGTGTTAAGTGTATATATTCAGACTATGGAATATTTGTCAGATCTGGCTCTTATAAAACCTGATATGATACAGATACGGCTGCACGGATGATATCTCTGATGTCCAGCCATACTGCGACTTGACCACCAGACGCACCTCACTGTTGAGTGGCAGATACTGAAGCGGCATCTGTATGGCCATTCCCCACGCCGATGACGATTCAAGTGTGAAATTCTGATAACGGAACGACATATTGCCACCCTCTACATAATCGCTGTTGCCCTCACCCGGCATTGTGTTGACGCCATCGTAATTGATAAGGTTATAACGCATAAACCGGAAATATATCAGCTGGTCGGACTGCGCCATCTCGCCGTCACCCTTCTTCACCACCTGCATGAACACATTGCCGTCGTTGTCAAGGCGGTAGTAAGGAGCGTCCTCGCCGGTGATGAAATCATTATCTTCAGGCAGAGTCGTTTCGATCGTCTGGTCGGCAAGATATAAGTTCACAGCCTTGTTCTCTTCTTCAAGAAGCTCGGCATAGCTCTTGTCATCATCGCACGCGGTCAGTACTGCTGCAAATGCAGTCAAGGCAGCCACAGCCAACCACGAAATTCTGTTAGATATATTCATTTCTGTTTGTTATTGTATCTGTTTATTATTAATTCTATGTACGCCATCATGCCGGATCGAGATGCTTGTCAAAATCATCAAGCGCACCCATGATCTTTTCGAGAGCCGCCGCTGCCGTACCGGTAAACTCTCCGCCGGCAGCATTCAGATGGCCGCCTCCGCCAAACAGACGTTCACACACGAGATTGACCGGAAAACGTCCTTTGCTTCGCATCGAAACCTTCACAAAATCAGCCTCATCCTGACGCAGATACACGCTCCACGTCACTCCCGGCACCGCCAGAGGCCTGTTGACAAGTCCCTCGGTGTCGCCTTTTACGTATGAAAACTCGTTAAGTTCCTTACGGTCAAGGATTATAACAGCAAGCTGATGATCTGGAAAGATCTGCATCTTGCGATACAATGCATAGCCGTTGATCCTCAGCGATTCGGCCCGATGTGTATTCCATGCGAGCGTGTACACCTCATCCTTGTCCAGTCCCTTTGCAAGCAACAATGATATTATCGAGTACAAGTCGGGATCATTGGAGTTATATGAAAAATTGCCAGTATCCGTAAGCATACCCGTGTAAATGCATGTTGCGGATTCCTCGTCCAGCAGATCATACAAGCCTGCTTGCCATAAGATATGAAACAAAAGAGCACACGTCGACGACTGTTCCGGTCGTGAAATTGTCAGATCAGCGAAATCGTCGGGATTCAGATGATGGTCTATCAGTATTTTGGCCGCCTCGCAGCGCTCTATCATCGGAGCCAGACGGTCAATGCGCTTCAGCGAATTGAAGTCAAGACACACTATAGTGTCTGCATCGGCCAGCATACGCCTCACTCTTTCAGGATAGCGCGATGCGATCACGATCTCCTGAAATCCGGGCAGAAAATCGAGTGTGGAAGCCGGAGTGTCGGGCGTTACCACAACTGCCGATTTGCCCATCCGGCGCAATATATGGCACAATCCGAGCGACGACCCCAGAGCATCACCGTCGGGAGTCATGTGGCAGGTTATCACAAATTGCGACCCTTCGGTTACGAATTTTGTGAACTGCTCTATATCCGGTATGTCAATCGAGCGCTGTAATTCCATATCTGGGCTGAAATTTTTGCAAAGTTAATGTTTTTTGTCGAAGTCATGCACCGACGACATATATTTGGACACCCGTTTAACAATTTTTCTCTCCCTGCACAGAATATATTCTCGTCAATATCTCACGCCGGCATGATTATCGTTTTTGTTGTTTCACTGCACGATACTGACATCGCGTTTAATATTGCAATATCTGCCACGACATCACAATGCCCCTGAGAATTTTTTGACCGGATTGCCGCGTCCCAGACTGTCGTGATTGCTCCATTGGCGCGAATGCGATTCGGCAATGGATCTGTCATTTAGCTGACGGAGTTTCAGCAACAGTCTTTCGCAGGCGAGCTTTTTGTTTTGCGACTGAGAGCGTTCATCTGAACATTTGACTGATAGTCCTGATGGAGTATGAATTGCACGGACTGCTGTTTCAACTTTATTGACGTTCTGACCTCCTTTGCAACTGGAACGGCATGTTTCGTAAACTATGTCCACCTCATCAATCTGCGGTAGTTCGACTTCATCGAAAAAATTGACACCGACAAACCAGTTGCTACGCTTGTGTCCCGGACGATATGGATTTTTGGTAGAGCGCCAAAGAATCGTGCCCTGCCAATCTTCTACAATGGAGTGAGGGACTGCTTCCTCAGTGGCAAATGTCATTGACATGAAACAGCCATACTCCATATTGTGAGGTTCGTAATCTGCAAGTTGGAGCGACGGAATGACTTTGAGCAATTCACGTGACACGAGCGTGACGACTCTTGCACATTCCACCGGACCACGCCCTGCTGTGATCTGTATATAGTATTTTACTCGCATAGACTCTTTTATCATTCTCCGTTGTCTTTGATGTTTAATTTAGGTATAATCATGCATACGACATCGACTGTCGGACTGATAAGCTCAAGTATTTCCTCTGTGGGTTTGTATGCCATGGGAGATTCGTCCAGTGTGCCTGTACATACAGATGATGAATAGATACCTGTCATTGAATTTTCATATTCGCCAATTGATATCAGTTTTCTGGCTTGAGCCCGACTCATAATGCGCCCGGCACCATGTGGAGCACTTTTCAACCACAATTCATTCCCCTTTCCTACACAGATAGCAATTCCGTCGCGCATGTTGAACGGTATTGCCATCTTTCTACCCTCGGTGGCGTCAATCGCACCTTTGCGCAGCATCGGGCGCTCGTCGGTTACAGATATATAATTGTGGGTAGTAAAGATGGATTCGATACACTTCGCCTTACACAACTTTTTGAGTATCGCGAAAATACGCTCACTGATTATCTGATGGTTATACAACGCATATGCCTGAGCTACAATCATATCGGACAGATAACCACGTAGAGCATCACCCCAAAGATAACCGATGTATTTGGATCTTTTGGGACTCTGTGCGATATTCCGCCAATGATTGGCAACCTTGACTCCAAGATTTCGCGACCCGCAATGGATCGTCAGCCATCCGACTCCTGATTCGGATTCTTCACCATACTCAATGAAATGGTTACCGCCGCCAAGTGTGCCAAGGCTTTTGTAGAACACACCTTCCTGAAGTTTTACACGACGACAGAAGTCGGCGATGAATCGTGCGTCGATGCGGGGAGTCTCATTTATTAGATCTGGAGCAGCCGAGCGTGCCTTCTGATATTGCGAGTTAAGAAACCGGCACAGCTCTTTCTCATTTAGAGAATTCTTCTTGCAAATCTCGGCTCCGGCAGGAATTGCCTCGCGGATGCGATGATCAAGCAGAGGGTAATCCTCCGGATTGACATTGCACGATAGTCTATGCATCGAAATGGTGCAGCCTATATCGACGCCGACATGATCGGGATTTACATACACTCCTATGGGATAGGCTGTGCCTACATTGCACAAACTTCCGGCGTGAACATCAGGCATTTGCACAATTGGCACACCCTCCATAGCCGGGTGATCACAAAGTCCTGTAATCCAGTCAAGAGCCGCCTGCTCTATATTTTCAGTGAAAACTTCAGCCGATGTAGAATTACCTATAATTTTCATGTCTTTTTTGCGCAAAGTTGCGACACCGGTGCGCAATGAATTTGCGCAGACATTTATTCCTTTAACCAATCCCGCAAAATTTCAGAACTTTCTAACCGATTTTGGACAGAATGTCAGATCATTTTTTTATAAGTAACTCGCAAAAATTAGCTGCGAGTGATTTTTGAGATTTGTTCGAGTGGTTTTTGCTTGAAGACGAGGGCGTGTAGCG
>NZ_PUED01000005.1 GCF_003024925.1 Paramuribaculum intestinale | reverse complement strand
GTGGGCATGGTGGTGACTTCGCTCTATAATGTGATCGACCGCATATTCATAGGCCAGGGCGTGGGCACCGAGGCCATCGCCGGACTCGCCATCACGTTTCCGGTCATGAACGTGTCGACGGCCATCGGAGTGCTGATAGGCGCGGGCGCATCCGCGCGCGTTTCAATAATGCTCGGAGCCTCCGACCGGCGCGGCGCGCAGCTCGTGCTCGGCAACGCGCTGGTGCTGATCGTCGTCAACGCTCTGGTATATCTGACCCTCTTCCGGATTTTTCTCGACGACATATTGCTCGCTTTCGGAGCCAGCCCGGCCACGCTACCCTACGCGCGCGATTTCATGGTCTGCCTGCTGCCGGGCATGATGGTGATGAACATATCGTTCAGCTTCAACAACATCATGCGGGCATCGGGCTATCCGGCCCGCGCCATGCTCACGATGTTTATCGGAGCGGGCATCAACGTGATCCTCGACCCTATATTCATATTCGTATTCGACTGGGGCATAAAGGGAGCGGCCATAGCCACCGACATAGCCATGACATGCTCCATGATATTCGTCATGGCCCACTTCATGCGCCGCGACAGCACACTGCGCTTCACCCGCGGCATCTACCGGCTGCGCTGGCGCATAATCGCCGGCATCATAAGCATCGGAGCCGCCCCGAGCCTCGTCAATCTGGCCGGAAGCGCCATCAACGTGATAGTCAACACCTCGCTCTATACCCACGGAAGCGACAACGCCGTGGCGGCCTCTGGAATATTCACCACCTACACGTCGCTGCTGGTGATGGTGGTCGTGGGACTGTGCCAGGGCATGCAGCCGATCCTCGGCTACAATTATGGCGCCGGACTCTACGGTCGTCTGAAGCGATGCTACTGGCTCGCCACCGGAGCCGCCACAGCCATAGTGACCGCCGGATGCGCCTTCGGGCTGCTATGGCCCGGACTCATAGCCCGCGCATTCACCACCGACCCGACACTGATAGCGGTCACCTCGCGAGCGCTCTCTTTGTCGCTGCTCGCATTCTGGGCGGTCGGCTTCCAGATCGTGGCCACAACTTTCTTCCAGTCGATCGGCAAAGCCGGGAAGTCGATATTCCTCAGCCTCACCCGCCAGGTGATATTCCTCATACCGCTCCTGCTGACGCTGCCCGACCGGCTCGGACTCGACGGCGTTTGGCTCTCGTTTCCGTCGAGCGACGTGATGGCCACCATCGTCACCGCTCTGATGATAGCTTTTCAGCTGCGGCGGCTACCGGCCGCCCCACTGCCTTGCTTTGCCGGCACAAAAGCGACAAAATGACGCCACAGCTACCCGTCGACGGCATAATAAAGGGTTTTTTCAGCCAAAATTCAAGAAAAATTTGCACTTCATCAAAAAATTGGCTACATTCGCTCAATAAATCATACCCTTGAAATTTTTACCTTAACAATACAATAACATGAGCTACTTGAAATTTGATAAAAACCTCATGATTAATCTGGAGCAGAGTCTGATGAAGGAAATGCTCCGCACCAATCAGTCAGGTGCTTATCATTGCACTTCTGTGGTAGACTGCAACACCCGCAAACAGCACGGCATGCTCGTGATACCCATCCCGGAGATGGGCAATTCGTCACACGTACTGCTGTCGTCGCTCGACTGCACCGTCATACAGCATGGAGCGGAGTTCAATCTCGGACTCCACCGCTACAGCGGAGGCGTATACAGTCCAAACGGCCACAAATACATACGCGAGTTTGACTGCGAGAGCGTGCCCCGCACCACTTACCGCGTGGGCGGCGTGATCCTCACCAAGGAGAAGATGTTCATATCCCATGAAAACCGCATTCTCGTAAGATACACCCTCGTCGAGGCACATTCACCCACGACACTCCGCTTCCGCCCGATGCTTGCGTTCCGCGAAGCCAACGCCCTGGTAATGGCCAACGACGCCATCAACACCCAGGTCGACGACGCCCCCAACGGAGTCAGCTGCTGCCTCTACCAAGGCTATCCGAGGCTCTACATGCAGTTTAACCACAAACCCGAATGGCACTATCAGCCCAACTGGTACAACGGCTTCGAGTATCTGAAGGATCTTGAGCGCGGCGTGCCTTACACCGAGGACCTGTGGGTGCCCGGATATTTCGACATACCGATAAAAAAAGGCGAATCGATCATATTCTCGGCCGGAGTCAGCGAAGTGTCGCCACGCTCCATCAGCAAGATGTATGAGACCGAGATAGCCACCCGCACCTGCCGCACTTCGTTCTTCAACTGTCTGAAAAACGCCGTCAAGCAGTGCTACTTCAAGGACAAGGACGGAATGTTCCTGCTCTCGGGATATCCCTGGGGCAAAGTACTCGCCCGCAACACATTCATGGCACTGCCCGGAGCCACGATAGCCATCAACCACCGCGAAGACTTCGAGGCCATCATGGAGAGCGGACGGGAAGCGCTCGTCCACTTCATGAACACGGGCGAACTCTCGCAGCGCATCGGAGGCATCGACCTGCCCGACATACCGCTCTGGTGTATCTGGGCTCTGCAGCAATATGCCAAAGCCTACGGCAAAGACGACACCATCAAACGCTATCTCCCGCTCGTGAAGGAGATCATGGAATATATCATCTCCAACCGCCACCCCAACCTGCGGGTGGAGGATAACGGCCTGGTCTACTCCATCGGCACAGCCACACCGGTCACCTGGATGAACGCCTCGCTCTACGGACGCCCGCTCGTTCCGCGTTCAGGCTACATGGTCGAATTCAACGCCTTATGGTACAACGCCCTGATGTGGTGCGCATCGCTCACCGAAGAGCTGCCCGAGGCCGACGCCCCGCAGCGTCAGCTCTGGGTGTCGACGGCCGAAAAGCTCAAACAGTCGTTCATCGACACCTTCCTCAACGACTACGGCTATCTCTACGACTACGTCAACGGCACGTATGCCGATCCATCGGTGCGTCCCAACATGGCCGTGGCCATCGGACTTGACTACTCGCCGCTCGACCGCCGCCAGCGCAAGGGAGTGCTCGACGTGGTGACCCGCGAGCTGCTCACCCCCAAAGGACTGCGCACGCTCTCGCCGAAAAGCTTCGGCTACCGTCCCTTCTATCTCGGATCGCCTGAAGAACGCGAGATGGCGCTCCACAACGGCCCCGCACGCCCATGGCTCTTCGGATTCTACGCCGACGCCTATCTGCGCGTGTTCGGAGTCAGCGGAGTGGGCTATCTCGACCGCATGCTCATCGGCTACGAAGACGAGATGACCAACCAGTGCATCGGATCGCTCTCGCAGCTCTACGACGGCAACCCGCCATTCTCCGGCCGAGGAGCCATCAGCCATGTCACCAACATAGCCGAGATACTCCGCACGCTCACCACACTCAAAAAATTCAATCTGTAAACCCTACAACGCTCCATGAAAGCTCTAATGTTCGGGTGGGAATTCCCGCCCCATATCCTCGGCGGACTCGGCACCGCCAGCTACGGACTCACCAAAGGAATGTGGGAGTGTGGCGACATGGACATCACATTCGTCATACCCAAACCCTTCGGCGACGAAGACAAGACGTTCGCCCACATCATCGGCGCATCGCAGGTGCCAATCGCATGGCGCGACGTCAACCGCGACTACGTCGAGCAGCGCATAGGCCGACTGATGGATCCCGACCTCTACTTCCGTCTGCGCGACCACATCTACGCCGACTTCAACTACATGCGCACCAACGACCTCGGCGCGCTCGAATTCTCCGGACGCTACCCCGACAACCTCCTCGAGGAGATCAACAACTACTCCATCGTGGCAGGCGTCGTGGCCCGCACGCTCGACTTCGACATAATCCACTCCCACGACTGGCTGACATATCCCGCAGGCATCCACGCCAAGCAGGTGACCGGAAAGCCGATGGTGATCCATGTCCACGCCACCGAGTTTGACCGCTCCAGAGGCAAGCCCAACCCGACGGTGTTCGGCATAGAGAAGGACGGCATGAACCACGCCGACCACATCATCACCGTCAGCAACCACACACGCGACATCGTCATCAACAACTACGGAGTTGACCCCGCAAAAGTGACCACCGTCCACAACGCCGTCACACCGCTCACCGACGAGCAGAAGGACGTGCCCGAACACAAGTCGAAGGACAAGGTGATCACCTTCCTCGGACGCATCACCATGCAGAAAGGCCCCGAATACTTCGTCGAAGCCGCCGCCAAAGTGCTAAAGAACAATCACAACGTGCGCTTCGTCATGGCAGGCTCAGGCGACATGATGGACAAGATGATACAGCTCGCCGCCGAGCGCGGCATAGCCGACCGCTTCCACTTCCCCGGATTCCAGCGCGGCAAACAGGTCTACGAGATGCTCAAGGCCAGCGACGTCTATGTGATGCCCTCCGTTTCCGAACCGTTCGGCATTTCGCCCCTCGAAGCCATGCAGATGGGATGCCCATCGATCATATCCAAGCAGAGCGGATGCGCCGAGATACTCGACAACGTGATCAAGACCGACTACTGGGATATCGACGCAATGGCCGACGCCATGAACTCCATCATCACCTATCCGGCCATGTATGAGCAGCTCCGGCAGGACGGACTCGAGGAAGTGAACAAAATCACCTGGGACAAAGCCGGACAAAAAGTGATCGACATCTACAAGCGCTACGTGCACTGAGCGCCGTGACAACACCTTAGAAAACAAAAAACTTCACCATAATCAATCATGAAAGCGATCTGTTTCTATTTCCAGATTCACCAGCCGTTTCGCCTCAAGCGCTACCGCTTCTTCGATATAGGCAACGACCACTACTACTACGACGATTTCGCCAACGACGACATAGTCAGCCGCATAGCGCGCAACTCCTACATACCGGCCGCCGAAAGCCTCCTCAGGATGATCGACGAGAGCAAGGGAGCGTTCCGCTGCGCCATCTCCGTCACCGGAACCGCCCTCGAGCAGTTTGAGCACTACGTGCCTGAATTCATCGACCTGCTCAAACGCCTCGCCGAGACCGGCAAGTGCGAGTTCCTCGCCGAAACCTACGCCCACTCCCTCTCGTCGCTTGCCGACCCCGAGGAATTCGCCGCACAGGTCAAGGCCCACGACGACAAGATAGAGCAGCTCTTCGGCGTGAAGCCCAAAGTGCTCCGCAACACCGAGCTGATCTACTGCGACGAAATGGCTCCGCACATCTACTCCATGGGCTACAAGGGAGTGATCACCGAGGGCGCAAAGCACATACTCGGATGGAAGAGCCCCAACTACGTCTACGCCGCGGCCACTCAGCCAAAGCTCAAGCTCCTGCTGAAAAACTCCAAGCTGAGCGACGACATCTCGTTCCGCTTCTCCAACCCCGAATGGGACGCATATCCCCTCACAGCCGACAAATACATCGACTGGATCGCATCCACACCCGCCGACGAGCAGATCATCAACCTGTTCATGAACCTCGAGACCTTCGGCGAGATGCAGAGCCGTGACACAGGCATATTCCAGTTCCTCGAAGCGCTCCCGCGCTTCGCCAGAGAGCGCGGCATCGACTTCTGGACACCCTCCGAAGCCGTGCAGAAGCTCAAGGCCGTGGGCGAACTGTCGGTGATGCACCCCATATCGTGGGCCGACGAGGCACGCGACACATCGGCATGGCTCGGCAACAAGCTCCAGCAGGAAGCGTTCGACAAGCTATACTCCGTGGCCGAACGCGTCAGACTCTGCGACGACCGCCGCCTCAAACAGGACTGGAACTACCTCCAGGCATCCGACCATTTCTTCTACATGGCCACAAAGCATTTTGCCGACGGAGCCGTCCACTCCCACTTCTCGCCCTACGACACACCCTTCCAGGCGTTCACCAACTACATGAACGTGCTGGCCGACTTCATCGTCAGGGTCGAGGAACAGTACCCCCTCACCATCGACAACGAAGAGCTCAACTCACTCCTGACCACCATACGCAACCAGGAGCGCGAGATAGAACAGCTCAACAAGGAAGTCAGCTCCATGCGGCAGAACCTTGAACACTACAACGAGGAACATCTCCTCCGCCAGAAGCAGACCGAGACTGCCGAAAAGCCGGCTCCCGCCAAAAAGAAACCCGGGCGCAAACCCGCGGCCAAAAAGGCTTGAGAACAGCTCCCGTCGATCTGACCGACAGCCGTCCGCCAAGGCGCCTAAGGTCAGAAAGACATGACAACAATACAACAGATATAATTCAACCTAAGACAACATCTGGCATCATCTCAGCATGATGCCGAAGGATCCGGCTCCCTTGATAGAAAGGTGGCCGGATCTTTTTTATCACCCCCTCAGCCGCCATTCCACAATATCGGAACACCTTCGACGTTATCTCAAACAGAGAATCAGGCGCCACCGCGCCATCACGACCGACAAATGAACAACCGATCCATTATCACACGCATCGCGCTCATCACAGCCATAGTACTGACCATGGCCTCATGCCGCACCGGACGCCACTCCAGCCATCTCACCTACATGGAACAGCTCGGCGACTCTCGCCAGGGCACACTGTCAAAATCCGATTACAAAGTGACCATACAGCCCGAGGACGAACTCCAGATCATCGTCACCTCTGCCATACCGGCCGCGACATCGGAGTATAACCTCCCCAACAGCAACGCCTCATTCTCCACCGGAGTCGGCAACCTCATCACCGACAGCCAGCAGCAGTCATACTTCGTCGACAGAGAAGGCAACATCGAATTCCCGAAACTCGGCACCATCCACGCAGCCGGGATGACCACGTCGCAGCTCCGCGACATGCTCATAGAGCGGATCGGACAGCATGTCAAGGATCCCAACGTCAGAGTGCTTATCACCAACTTCCACGTCAATGTCATGGGCGAGGTGCGCAACCCCCACCGCATACATGTGCCATCGCAGCGCTTCTCGATATTCGACGCACTCGCCGCCGCCGGCGACATGACCGAGTACGGACGCCGCGACAATGTAACCATCATACGCGAAGAGGCCGACAGCGCCCGATATGTCCGGCTCGACCTTCGTGATCCGGCCATCACAGCCTCGCCCTACTACTATCTGAAACAGAACGACGTGATAATCGTCGAACCCAACGAAATACGTCAGGCCAACTCACGATACAACCAGCACAGTGCCTTCAAGCTATCGGTGATCTCCACCGTAGTGGGAGCCATATCGGTCATCGCATCGCTGGTGATAGCCCTCGCCGTCCACTGACCGTCAACAGACGCCACCGAAACACTACACTACCGACCTCACCCTACCACCTTTCGACAAAGTGCTCAAAACCGACCGAATATGCACATGGATACTCATCCTCGCCTTGGCTCTGCTGCTCCCATCCACGCAGCTGGTCAAGCCTGTCGATGAGCTTACTGTCATAGCCCTCATAGCCCTGGCACTGACCGACTCAGCCGTCAACAGCGCATGGTGCCGCTACAGCCTGCTGTGGGTAATGACGGGCATCATGGCCCTCTATGCCGCCTATTCGATCACAGCCGTCAGCTACAACACCCCCTACGCCATCGCCGTCGACTACCTCATACAACTCAAACCCTACATAGCTTTCGCCGTATTCGTGGCAGTCGGGCCGCGGTTCACCGACGCCGACCGCCGGATACTCCGCGCTATAGCCGTGGTCAACGCGATCACCGCAGCCGCCATATCGGCCTTCAGCAACCAGACCGTACAGCTCCTGATCATGCATATCAGCATAGTGGGCATCACCGCCGTGATCAGCTTCGCCGTGTGGCTGCTCTGCTCCATCCGTCCCGACGGAAGCATATCGGCCACCGACAAAGCCATGGCATTCATGCTCCTCGCCCTCGGACTCCCCTCCGGCCGAGCCAAATTCTTCGGCACATGCGTGGTGAGCTTATACTTCATCCTCGTCTACATGCGAATCCGACGACCGATAAGACCGAGCCGACAGCTACTGACAGCCATTGTGGTCGGCGGACTGGTGGCGGCAGTCGGATGGAATAAATTCCGCTTCTACTTCATCGACCTCGGCTACGACCTCCGAGGCGGTGGCGGAGGGATCGAAAACCTCGCACGCCCCGCACTCTATGCCGCAGCCCTCCTGATCATGATCTCGCGCATCCCCTTCGGCAGCGGACTCGCATCGTTCGCCTCCCATGCATCGGGCGAGATCCACTACTCGAAGGTCTACTATGAATATGGTCTCAACCACGTCTACGGACTCACGCCCGCGCAACCCGACTTCATCTGCGACGCCTACTACCCCTCGCTCGCACAGCTGGGACTCGCCGGCGTGGCGCTATTCATTGCCTTCTGGATATACGTAGCCGCAAAGCTGCGACGCATCCGACGCACACTGGCACAAGGCAAGGCGCTTTTCGCCATCGCATGGATCATCATACTGTTTATGCTGATCGAAAGCATAGCCAGCACCACCCTCGTACAGCCACCCGGAGTAGTAAGCATGATGCTCCTCGGCATCATCTGCTCCGCGACTCCCGCCACCTACGGATCGCACACCTCAGGAAATCAGTCATAAAGTCAATCATATCCTCCCCAACCGACAATGGCAACCAACACCACCACTGACAAGAACGAAATCGACCTGCGACGCATAGCGCGCGCCATACGCTCCCACAGATGGATCTATCTTGGCGGATGCGCCCTCATAGCGGCCATGGCCACGGCATTCTGCTGCATCACCCAGCCGCGCTACGAATCCACAGCCACTATGCTCATAGAGGACAGCTCGTCCGAACCAGCGCAGACAGCCAACCCCATGGCACAGATGATGCGCACATTCTCCATCGGAGGCGCCTCCACCACAAGCGTCGACAACGAGATAATGCTCGTCAACACCATGGACGTGATGCGGCGCACCGTCACGGCGCTCAACCTCAACACGGAGCTTTCCGAACGCCACGGACTGCGCAAACTCCTGCTGTTTGCCGAGCCTCCACTGCTCGTCGGCATGGCACGGAGCGTTCTCGACACACTCACCGTCCCGGTCAAGGCCGAGATCACCCTGCACCCTGACGGCAAGGTTTCCGCATCGCTCAAAGCCGGAAAATACTCCGCCCAGGTTTCTGACGCGAAGCTGCCCGTCAGCATCCCCACACCGCTCGGAGATGTCACCATCGCCCCGGGGCCATCGCTCGACACCGCATCGACCGACTCACGCCGGTTTGTTGCAGCCCTCACAGGCACGCCGGAAGCATCCGCCATGCTCTACAAAAAGGTGATTATCGAAATAGCCGACAAGATGTCCGACGCCATAAGCCTCACTATCACCGACGTGGGACGCGACCGCGGGCGCGCCATACTCGACGAGGTCATGCGACAGTACAATATCAAGCGACTTGAACGCACACACCTGATCGCCGAGGCCGAGATACGCTTTCTCGACGAACGTATAGCCGACATCTTCTCCGAACTGACCGAAAGCGAAAAGCGAGTGGAACAATTCAAGACCAAGGCCAACTTCATCAGCATCGGCAACGAAGCCCCCATTCTTCTTGAGAAAAGCCTCGACTCCCACGAAGAGACACTCAAGACCACAGCAGAGATAGCTTACTTCGAACAGATACTCAACACACTCCGGCAAGGACACACCGGACTCCTTCCGGCAGTAGTCATCCCCGGATCGTCGGCGAGCGCAGGCTCCGAGAGCGGACCCAACGCCTTCATAACTGCCTACAACGAGCAGGTGATGCTCCGACAGGAACTGCTGCGCTCAGCCAAGCCCGGCAACACCGCCCTTATCGCCGCCGAACAGCGCATCGACCAGCTGCGCACGAGTATCATCTCATCCTTCACACAGCTCCTCGAAGGAGCACGAATGGCCGAAGACCGCCGCAAGGGCGCCACCGGAGCGCTCGACTCCCACCTCCACGCACTCCCCTCGTACGAGCGCGAGTTCATGGAGATATTCCGCGACAACAACATCAAGAACGAACTCTACACATTCCTGCTGCAGAAACGCGAGAACGCCCTGCTGCAATACCACTCGGAGAACACCACCGGCTTCATCATCGACCCGGCCATAACAGCCCTCAAGCCTTCGGCCAGACGACCACTGACAGTTACCGCGCTCGCACTTGTGGCAATGCTCGGATTCATCGGCGCCGGAGTGTCGCTCACCCTGCGATGCCGCGACCGCCTCGCCGACCCGTTCGACCTCAGGCGATGCGGACTTGAAGAGCGCACATCCGTCATCGACCTCACCAAACCCCGCGACGGAGCGCGCACACTCCGCTCCCTCATCACCGCCGGACGCACTCCGCTGACCATCTATACAGCCCTGATCGACGCCCCCGGCGAAGCGATCACGGCCATCACCGACGCCATGCAGCGCGCCGGAATGACAGCCGACATCATCAACGACGTCACCGACAACGACACCCTACTGTCGCCGGCATTCGACTCGCGGGCAAAAGCCGCGACGTCGGCCGGACACTATCTGTTCGTCGAAGTGCCCGATCCCGGACACTTCGACGAACTGCACACCCTTGCCGACGCCGACGGCGCTGCGCTGCTCCTCATCGTAGGCCGGAACACCACCGGCCGCCGACACCTGATACGACAGCTCGAAGGCTTTGATCCGAAGCACCTCATCATAGCTATCTCCACCACATGAAGATCGCAGTAGCAGGCACACGCGGATTTCCCGGCATACAGGGAGGCGTCGAGACCCACTGCCGCGAGCTTTATACGCGGATAGCCGCCCGGGGAGTCGATGTGACTGTGATGTGCCGCCGTCCGTATATGTCGCCCGATGCCGGCACCGCCTACCGTGGCGTGAGGCTCGACACACTCTACTCCCCCAGACGGCAGTCGACCGAAACTATCATACACACATTTCTGGCCGTCGTAAAGGCACGAATGGCCGGAGCCGACATAATCCACCTCCACGCCTGCGGACCGGCTCTCATGGCGCCCATCGCACGTCTGCTCGGCATGAAAGTGGTCACCACACTCCACGGCCACGACTACAACCGCGCTAAATGGGGACGCATCGCACGCCTCGCACTGCGCCTCGGAGAGCGCGCGGCAATGCTGACAAGCAACGCCGTCATATCCATCTCCGGGCCTATCACAGAGTCACTGACCTCACGCTACGGCTCTCACCGGAGACTCCTCACAATACCCAACGGAGTCAACCCTCCCGACGCCGGAGCATCCGACCCGCAATGGATCTCGTCGCTCGGACTAAAGCCGCGCCGCTACGTCGTGGCCGTCGGACGCCTCGTGCCCGAAAAAGGCCTCCACACACTTATAGAAACAGCCCCCGCACTGCGCGAAGCCGGCCTGCGCATCGTAGTGGCCGGAGGAGCCGACCATCCGACAGCCTACTCGGCGGCACTCACACGGCTCGCAGCCGAATCCGGAGTGGTGATGACAGGAGCCGTCGACCGATCACACATCAACGCCCTGCTGGCCGATGCAGCCCTGTTTGTAATGCCATCGCTCCACGAAGGACTCCCCATAGCACTCCTCGAAGCCATGAGCCACAGCCTCGACGTAGCTGTGAGCGACATCGAATCGTGCCGCCTGCCGCAGCTTGCTCCCGCCGACTTTTTTCCTCCCGGCGACGCCGCCGCCCTGACCGCACTTATTCTCGACAAGACCGCGCGCCATGCACGCCGCACCTACAACCTCGCCGACTACGACTGGGATCGCATCGCCGCCGCCGTCCTCGACCTCTATCACTCCCTCTGACTATCCCACACCACCATCATCCCGCTGCATAGTCACCATTACCCTTCGCTACGCGCATCCGATCCCGACGCCGCACAACGTCCAACGGGCGTATTACCCATTCAGCTAATATGTTGTGAATATCATAACACGCCTTACTGTTATTAATCTTATTTAACAATATTAAACCTTGATTTTCAGAATTAAATTCTACAACTTTGCGCAAAACCCAATCCAATAACTATCAGAATATACTTACCATCCGGTCGACAATATAAACATCGTAAATAACCCATCTAATTCACACTTTCTCCATGAAAAGACTTATTATTACAATCATGGCCGCTTTTTGTGCTATATACCAGAGCCAAGCCATCGACTTCAGCGACGACCGAGGAATCACCGTATCGGCACTGTTCGGAGTCAGCCACAGCCATCGCTCTTTCAATCATCACAGCGACAACCACTATGGTCTGGTAGCTTCGCCGCGTATCGGATATAAATTCAACGCTGACTGGGAGGCCGGTGCATTTTTCAGATATGAAAAATTCAAAGATTACAACGAGTATGTCGGGGTCGGCATATATGGAGAATAGAGCTTCATGAGATTTGCTTCAGGACTTCGCCTCATCACCGAAGCTCACGCCACATTTAATACCTACGATTCAAACGGATACCTTATCAACGGATATAATAATACATATCCATATAAGCATACCGACATGACAGAGGTCGGATTTACACCGTGTATAGCCTATCGCATCGCCAATAGTCCGGTAGATCTCAAACTGCGCTATCTTTTCATTGGCTTCAACCACTCGGAGCGCTCCTACAAGGCCGAAGCACCCGGATGCCTCGGACGGGGCAACTGGATCATCGACGCATCCCTCCGCCGTCTCGAAATCGGCGCGTCCATCACATTCTGACCTCAATCCCACCGGGCTTTACCCATAGAAAGCAAGCCCCTGCGTCGCATCATGGACGCAGGGGCTTTGTATCATAATCACGAACGCCGGTAACAACGTCCGTCACACGGGCTTCGGAGGGGCGCTGCCGGAGCGGGTCCGGCGAAGGATCCGCTCCGGCACACCACAGGCGATTTATTTCATCTCATCGATGGTTTCGGTGATATCGTCCTTCGATGCCACCACAAGGCGTTCATACTCCTTGAGGCCGGTACCGGCAGGAATCAGATGACCGCAGATGACGTTCTCCTTCATGCCCTCGAGAGTGTCGACCTTGCCGTTGATGGCGGCCTCGTTGAGCACCTTCGTGGTTTCCTGGAACGATGCGGCCGATATGAAACTCGAAGTCTGGAGAGCGGCGCGGGTGATACCCTGAAGTATCTGCTCCGAAGTGGCCGGAACGGCGTCGCGCACCACGATGAGCTTGAGGTCCTTCTGCTTCAGCGGCGAGTTTTCGTCGCGGAGCTTGCGGGCGGTGATGATCTGACCTTTGCGCACATTGAGGCTGTCGCCCGGATCCACCACTACCTTCTTGCCCCAGATACGGTCGTTCTCCTCCATGAAGGCGCGCTTGTCGACGATCTGCTGCTCCAGGAAGTTGGTGTCGCCCGGATCGAGTATGTTGACCTTGCGCATCATCTGGCGCACGATCACCTCGAAGTGCTTGTCGTTGATCTTCACACCCTGCATACGGTAGACGTCCTGCACCTCGTTGACGATATACTCCTGCACGGCCGTCGGGCCCATGATATTGAGGATATCCGAGGGGGTGATAGCGCCGTCGGAGAGCGGAGTGCCGGCCTTCACGAAGTCGTTCTCCTGCACGAGGAGCTGCTTCGACAGAGGCACATTGTATTTCTTCTCCTCGCCCAGACGCGATGTGACGATGATCTCGCGGTTGCCTCGCTTCATCTTGCCGTAGGTCACCTCGCCGTCGATCTCGGACACGATGGCCGGGTTGGACGGGTTGCGGGCCTCGAACAGCTCGGTGACACGGGGCAGACCGCCCGTGATGTCGCCGGCATTGCCGGTGGCGCGGGGTATCTTGACGAATATCTGGCCGGGCTTAAGCTCTGCGCCGTCGTCGAGCATAAGATGAGCGCCCACAGGCAGCGAGTAGCTCTTGATGATCTCGCCCTTGGCGTCGACGATCTTGGCCTCGGCCACCTTGGTGCGGTCCTTCGACTCGATGATGATCTTCTCCTGCAGACCGGTCTGCTCGTCGCTCTCGGTGCGGTAGGTCACATTCTCGATAAGGTTGTCGTAGCGTACCGCACCGCCGGCCTCGCTGACGATAACGGCGTTGAAGGGGTCCCATTCGCATATCACGTCGCCCTTCTTCACCTTGTCGCCGTTGCCGAAATAAAGCTTCGAACCGTAAGGTATGTTGGCATTGGTGAGCATCATCTTCGTGTTCGGATCCATGATGCGCATCTCGGCCATACGTCCGATCACCACTTCCACCGGCCGGCCGTTGGCATCCTTCTCGTCGGTGGTGACGGTGCGCAGCTCATCAATCTCAAGCACGCCCTCGTAGCGCGAGGTCACCGACGACACGGCAGCGATATTGCTGGCCACACCGCCGACGTGGAACGTACGCAGAGTCAGCTGTGTGCCCGGCTCGCCGATCGACTGTGCGGCGATAACGCCCACGGCCTCGCCCTTCTGCACCAGGCGGTTGGTAGCGAGATTGCGGCCGTAGCACTTGGCGCAGACACCCTTCTTCGACTCACAGGTGAGCACCGAGCGGATCTCAACCGACTCGATCGGCGACTCGTTGATACGGTCGGCGGCAACGTCGTTGATCTCCTCGCCGGCGGCAACGATGATCTCGCCGGTCTTCGGATCCACGATGTCATGGACCGAAACACGGCCGAGGATGCGCTCGCCGAGCGACACCACCACTTCATCGTTTTTCTTGATCTCGGTGCATACGAGGCCGCGGAGAGTGCCGCAGTCCTCCTCGTGGATGATCACGTCGTGAGCCACATCAACCAGACGACGGGTCAGATAACCGGCGTCGGCGGTCTTCAGAGCCGTGTCGGCCAGACCCTTTCGGGCACCGTGGGTGGAGATGAAGTACTCCAGCACCGACAGACCCTCCTTGAAGTTGGCCAGAATCGGGTTCTCGATGATCTGACCGCCCTCGGCACCGCTCTTCTGCGGCTTGGCCATAAGGCCACGCATGCCTGAAAGCTGACGGATCTGGTCCTTCGATCCACGGGCGCCGGAGTCAAGCATCATGTAGACGGGGTTGAAGCCCTGCTGGTCGGCCGAGATCTGCTTCATCAGAGTGTCGGCGAGGCGGGCGTTGACATGCGTCCATATATCGATGATCTGGTTGTAGCGCTCATTGTTGGTGATGAAGCCCATGGAGTAGTTGTTCATCACCTCCTGCACCTGCTGGTAACCCTCGTTGACGTACTCCTCCTTCTCCTTCGGGATGATAACATCACCGAGGTTGAACGACAGGCCGCCTCTGAAGGCCATATAGTAACCGAGGTTTTTGATATCGTCGAGGAACTGCGCCGAACGCGGAATACCGCACTTCTTGATCACCTTGCTGATGATAGTGCGCAGGCTCTTCTTCGAAAGTATCTCGTTGACATAACCGATCTCGCGGGGCACAAACTGGTTGACAAGCACGCGGCCCACCGAAGTGTTCTCCACAAGATGCTGTATCGGATTGCCCTCCTCGTCGATGTCGTCCACCACTACCGAAACCGGAGCGTGGAGCGTCACACGACCCTCGTTGTAGGCTATCTGAGCCTCCTCAGGTCCGTAGAATTTCAGACCCTCGCCCTTGTCGCCCTTGCGGAGCTTGGTGATGTAATACAGACCGAGCACCATGTCCTGCGACGGCACGGTGATAGGCGCTCCGTTGGCGGGGTTGAGGATGTTGTGTGAGCCGAGCATCAGCATCTGAGCCTCAAGAACGGCCTCGTTGCCCAGCGGGAGATGGACAGCCATCTGGTCGCCGTCGAAGTCGGCGTTGAACGCCGTACATGCCAGCGGATGAAGCTGTATGGCCTTGCCCTCGATCATCTTGGGCTGGAAAGCCTGGATACCGAGTCGGTGAAGTGTCGGGGCACGGTTGAGAAGCACCGGATGACCCTTCATCACATATTCGAGGATATCCCATACGACCGGCTCCTTGCGGTCGACGATCTTCTTGGCGCTCTTGACAGTCTTTACGATGCCGCGCTCTATGAGCTTGCGGATCACGAAAGGCTTGTAAAGCTCGGCTGCCATATTCTTGGGTATGCCGCACTCGTGCATCTTCAGCTCAGGACCGACGACGATCACCGAACGGGCCGAATAGTCGACACGCTTACCCAGAAGGTTCTGACGGAAGCGGCCCTGCTTGCCCTTAAGGCTGTCGGAAAGCGACTTGAGCGGACGGTTGGCATCGGTCTTGACGGCCGACGACTTGCGGCTGTTGTCGAGCAGAGAATCGACTGCCTCCTGAAGCATGCGCTTCTCGTTGCGGAGTATCACCTCGGGCGCCTTGATCTCGATCAGGCGCTTCAGACGGTTGTTGCGGATGATCACGCGGCGATAGAGGTCGTTGAGATCCGACGTGGCGAAACGGCCGCCGTCGAGAGGCACCAGCGGACGCAGCTCGGGCGGGATCACAGGCACGGCCTGAAGTATCATCCACTCGGGCTTGTTGCGGTGGCGGCTGGCACGGAACGATTCAACGATCTGGAGGCGCTTGAGAGCCTCGGTCTTGCGCTGCTGCGAACCCTCGCGGTGAGCCTGGTCGCGGAGCGAGTCGGCCAGCGCGTCGAGGTCGATGCGCTGCAGCAGATCATAGATGGCCTCGGCGCCCATCCTTGCGATGAACTTGTTGGGATCGCTGTCGTCGAGCATCTGGTTCTCGCGCGGGAGCTTGTCGAGGATGTCGAAATACTCCTCCTCGCTCAGCAGATCGAGCTGCTTTAGGGGCTCGGGCTTCTTGATGCTCTCGGCGCTCTCGCTCTTCTCGATGTCGGCGGCAGCTCCGGGCTGGATCACCACGTAGCGCTCGTAATAGATCACCGAGTCGAGTTTCTTCGAGGGCAGACCAAGCAGATAGCCTATCTTGTTGGGCAGAGAGCGGAAATACCAGATGTGAGCCACCGGCACCACCAGCTTGATGTGACCCATGCGCTCGCGGCGCACTTTCTTCTCGGTCACTTCCACACCGCAGCGGTCGCACACGATGCCCTTGTAACGGATGCGCTTGTACTTGCCGCAATGGCACTCATAGTCCTTCACCGGACCGAAAATGCGCTCGCAGAAGAGGCCGTCGCGCTCGGGCTTGTAGGTGCGGTAGTTGATGGTCTCCGGTTTCAGCACCTCGCCGCTCGATTTCTCGAGTATCTCCTCGGGCGAAGCGAGTCCGATGGATATCTTCGAGAAAACGGTCTTTATCTTGTTGTCTTTTCTAAAAGCCATTATATTGATTTTGGATGAGAGTCGTTGGGATTAATGCTTACTGCTCGAGATTGATGCTCAGTCCGAGGCCGCGCAGCTCGTGGAGCAGCACGTTGAGCGATTCGGGGATGCCGGCCGGCGGCATAGGATCGCCCTTGACTATCGCCTCGTAGGCCTTCGAACGGCCGGTGACATCGTCGCTCTTTATAGTCAGTATCTCCTGAAGGATGTGCGATGCGCCGAAAGCTTCCAGCGCCCACACCTCCATCTCTCCGAAACGCTGGCCGCCGAACTGGGCCTTACCGCCCAGAGGCTGCTGCGTGATCAGCGAGTACGGACCGATGCTGCGCGCATGCATCTTGTCCTCGACCATGTGGCCGAGCTTGAGCATGTAGATCACACCCACGGTGGCCGGCTGGTCGAAACGCTCGCCAGTGCCGCCGTCGTAGAGGTAGCTCTTACCGTAGCGCGGCACGCCTGCCTTGTCGGTCCAGGCGTTGAGGTCGTCGAGATCGGCGCCGTCGAAGATCGGAGTGGCAAACTTCTCGCCCAGCTCGCGGCCTGCCCATCCGAGCACGGTCTCGAAGATCTGTCCGAGGTTCATTCGCGAAGGCACACCCAGAGGGTTGAGCACTATGTCGACCGGAGTGCCGTCGGCCAGGAAGGGCATATCCTCCTGACGCACGATGCGGCTGACGATACCCTTGTTGCCGTGGCGGCCGGCCATCTTGTCGCCGACGCTGATCTTACGCTTCTTGGCCACATACACCTTGGCCATCTGCATGATGCCCGAAGGTAGCTCGTCGCCGATCGAGATGTCGAATTTCTTGCGGCGCAACTCAGCGTCGATCTCCTTCGACTTGCGCAGATAGTTGACGATCGTAGAGCGGATCAGGTCGTTGCTGTGGGCATCGGCTGTCCATTTGCTCAGATTGATCGTATCGTAGTCTATGTCGCGCAGACGGGCAGCTGTGAACTTGTCGCCCTTCGTTATGATTTCAGAGCCGAGGAAATCCTTCACACCCTGCGAGGACTTGCCGTCGGTAAGCTTCATGAGCTTGCTCACAAGCAGATTCTTCAGCTCGGTCTGCTTGCTCTCATACTCTTCGTCGAGTTTGGGCAGCTGGGCGTTGGCGCTCTTGGTGCGACGCTGCTTGGCGGCACGGCTGAACAGGTTGGTGCCGATCACCACACCCTTCAGCGACGGAGTGGCCTTCAGCGAAGCATCCTTCACATCGCCGGCCTTCTCACCGAATATGGCGCGGAGCAGCTTCTCCTCGGGAGTGGGATCGCTCTCGCCCTTGGGTGTGATCTTACCGATCATGATGTCGCCCGGGCCGACATGCGCGCCCACGCGGATGATACCGCGCTCGTCGAGATCCTTCGTGGCATCCTCGCTGACATTGGGAATATCCGAGGTCAGTTCCTCCACACCGCGCTTTGTCTCGCGCACTTCGAGCGAGAACTCGTCGACATGGATCGAAGTCAGTAAATCCTCCTTTACCACGCGCTCGTTGAGCACGATGGCGTCCTCATAGTTATAACCCTTCCAGGGCATGAATGCCACCTTGAGGTTGCGTCCCAGAGCGAGCTCGCCGTTTTCGGTCGAATAACCCTCGGTGAGGATCATGCCCTTGCTCACACGCTGACCCTTCTCGCAGATCGGACGAAGGTCGATGGTGGTATTCTGGTTGGTCTTGCGGAACTTCGGTATATGGTACTCCTTGACGGCGCTTTCGAATGCCACGTACTCCTCCTCCTCGGTGCGGTCGTAGCGGATACGGATCACAGTGGCGTCGACAAACTCTATCGTACCCTCGCCCTCGGCCATGATCTGCGTGCGCGAGTCGCGGATCAGCTGACCCTCCAGGCCGGTGCCCACGATCGGGCTCTCGCTGCGCAGCAGCGGCACGGCCTGACGCATCATGTTCGATCCCATCAGCGCACGGTTGGCGTCGTCATGCTCCAGGAAGGGGATAAGAGCGGCAGCGATAGAAGCGATCTGTGTGGGCGACACGTCCATCAGTTCCACCTCGGTCGGAGGCACGATGGGGAAGTCGGCGTCAAGACGCGCCTTCACACGGTCGCGCACAAAAGTGCCGTCGTCGTTAAGCGGCGCATTGCCCTGCGCTATCACCTTGCCCTCCTCCACTTCGGCCGTCAGATAGACGATCTCGTCGTTGTTGAGCTCCACCTTAGAGTTCTCCACCTTGCGGTAAGGAGTCTCGATAAAGCCCAGATCATTGATCTTTGCATAGATGCAGAGCGAGGAGATCAGACCGATGTTGGGTCCTTCAGGAGTCTCGATCGGACACAGACGGCCATAATGGGTATAGTGAACGTCGCGCACCTCGAAGCCGGCGCGCTCACGCGACAGACCGCCGGGACCGAGAGCCGACATACGGCGCTTGTGAGTCATTTCGGCCAGAGGATTGGTCTGGTCCATGAACTGCGACAGAGCGTTCGTGCCGAAGAAAGTGTTGATCACCGACGAGATAGTCTTGGCGTTGATCAGATCGATCGGCGTGAACACCTCGTTGTCACGCACGTTCATGCGCTCGCGGATCGTGCGGGCCATACGGGCCAGACCCACGCCGAACTGATTGTAGAGCTGCTCGCCGACCGTACGCACGCGGCGGTTCGACAGATGGTCGATATCATCCACGTCGGCCTTTGAGTTGATCAGCTCGATGAGATATTTTATGATGGCTATGATATCCTCCTTCGTGAGCACTTTCACGTCCATAGGAGTCGTCAGCCCTAATTTCTTGTTGATGCGGTAGCGGCCCACCTCACCCAGATCATAGCGCTTCTCCGAGAAGAAAAGGTTGGTGATCACCTCGCGTGCGCTGGCGTCGTCAGGTGCCTCGGCGCTGCGGAGCTGCCGGTAGATATACTGGATGGCCTCGCGCTCGGAGTTGGTGGGATCCTTCTGCAGGGTGTTGAGTATGATCGAATACTCGTTGGTGTTGGCATCCTCGCGGTGGAGCAGAATGCTCTTGATGCCCGACTCGAGGATATGCTCTATGTTTTCGTCAGAAAGCGTTTCCTCACGGTCCACGACCACCTCGTTGCGCTCCATCGTCATCACCTCACCGGTGTCGGGATCGGAGAAATCCTCCACCCACGAACGGAGCACACGGGCTGCGAGGCGACGTCCCTTGGCTGCCTGCAGGGCGCTCTTGGTCACCTTCACCTCCTCGGCCAGACCGAATATGTCGATGATGTCCTTATCGCTCTCCAGACCGATGGCACGCAGAAGCGTAGTCACCGGCAATTTCTTCTTGCGGTCGATATAGGCATACATCACATTGTTGATGTCAGTCGCAAACTCGATCCACGAACCGCGGAACGGGATGATACGGCCGCTGTAGAGCTTCGTACCATTGGCATGAGTGCTCTGGCCGAAGAATACGCCCGGCGAACGATGGAGCTGCGACACCACCACGCGCTCGGCACCGTTGATCACAAAAGTGCCCTTTTCCGTCATATACGGGATCGGACCCAGATACACATCCTGGATCACCGTATCGAAATCCTCGTGATCGGGGTCTGTACAATAAAGCTTCAGCTTGGCCTTCAGAGGCACGCTGTAGGTCAGACCACGCTCCAGACACTCCTCAATCGTATAGCGGGGAGGGTCGATATAGTAGTCGAGAAATTCGAGCACGAAGTTATTGCGGGTGTCCGCGATCGGGAAGTTTTCCGCGAAGACCTTGTACAGGCCCTCATTGTTGCGCTTCTCGGGAGGAGTGTCAAGCTGCAGGAAGTCCTGGAACGACTTCAGCTGCACCTCCAGAAAGTCAGGATAAGGCAACGGGTTCTTCACCGAAGCGAAGTTTACGCGAGGTTTTTTTGTTGTTACTGACATCTAATAAAATACGTTAACGTAACTCAAATAAGGCAGGATAACTTGTTTCCGACCGACTGCAGCCGGCCATATCATCCGACAACTACACAGCTGTCGGCCAATGTGTTGAATCTTCCATTCGGGCCGTGCACGACCCATACCTGCTGAAATATTAACACAAAAAGGTTAAGTATCCGCCCGACAGGGCGATACTTAACCTGAGTACCTGATTGACAGGCAATTTTATTTAAGTTCCACTTCGGCGCCGGCCTCTTCGAGAGCCTTCTTCAGAGCCTCGGCCTCAGCCTTGGCCAGACCTTCCTTGACAGTGCTGGGAGCGCCGTCTACGAGTTCTTTTGCCTCCTTCAGGCCAAGACCGGTCTCACCTTTCACTACCTTCACGACATTGAGCTTGTTGGCTCCGGCGTTTTTCAGCACTACGTCGAACGAAGTCTTCTCTTCAGCAGCGGGGCCGGCTGCGGCGGGACCAGCGGCTACGGCAACAGCTGCAGCGGCGGGTTCGATACCGTACTCTTCCTTCAGGATCTGAGCAAGTTCGTTTACTTCCTTTACCGAGAGGTTAACAAGTTGTTCTGCAAAAGCTTTTAAATCTGCCATTTTGTTTATGATTTAATTGTTTGTTTTTACTGGATTGGTTGGTTGTGTTTAGTCTTCTTTGTGAGAGAGAGTTTCGAGGATGCCATGGAGCTTCGAGCCACCCGATGTGAGGGCCGAGATGACATTCTTCGCAGGCGACTGCAGCAGAGCCACAACGTCGGCGATGAGCTCGTTCTTGCTCTTGATGGTAGCCAGAGTGTCGAGCTGGTCGGCACCCATATAGACAGTCTCCTCTACGTATGCGCCCTTGAGCTTCGGAAGAACATCGTCCTTCTTGACGAAGTCTTTAAGAAGCTTGGCGGGAGCGTTGGCCACCTCGGTGAACATCAGAGAGGTCGACTCCTTCAGAGCGGGATAAAGCTCGGAGTAGTCACCCTCGAGGTTCTCGAGAGCCTTGTGGAGAAGCTTGTTCTTCACCACCATCAGTTTCACACCCGCCTTGAAGCATGCACGGCGAAGCTCGCTCGTGCGCTCGGCGTTGAGTCCGGCTGTCTCTACCAGATAGAAGCTCGGATAAGCCTTGATCGTCTCCTCTATCTGCTCTATGATCTTGATTTTATCTTCCTTTTTCATTTTCTTTCCTGTTTTGTGAGGTTAGTCGTCGAGACCCTTGGTATCAACCTTGATGCCCGGGCTCATCGTGCTCGAAAGATAAATGCTCTTGATATAGGTGCCTTTGGCGGCAGCGGGCTTCAGCTTGATCAGAGTGTTGATAAACTCCTTGGCGTTGTCTTTCATCTGCTCTGCAGTGAAGCTCATCTTGCCTATAGAGGAATGAACGATACCGTTCTTGTCTACCTTGAAGTCGATCTTGCCCTTCTTTACCTCCTCGACAGCCTTGGCCACATCCATGGTCACAGTGCCGCTCTTGGGGTTGGGCATCAGGCCGCGCGGACCAAGGATGCGTCCCAGAGCACCGATCTTACCCATGATGGCAGGCTGAGTGATGATCACATCAATGTCAGTCCAGCCACCCTTGATCTTCTCGATATACTCGTCAAGACCCACATAGTCGGCTCCGGCTGCCTTGGCACCGGCCTCGGCATCGGCGGAACAGAGCACCAGTACGCGCACCTGCTTGCCGGTTCCGTGAGGAAGCGTGACAACGCCGCGCACCATCTGGTTGGCCTTACGGGGGTCAACACCCAGACGCACGTCGATGTCCAGAGAAGCATCAAACTTGGCGTAGTTCACCTCCTTGACCTTCTCGGCTGCCTCAGCCAGCGAATAAGACTTTCCAGCTTCAATCTTCTCTAAAGCCAACTTTTGGTTTTTTGTAAGTTTACTCATTGTTCAATTGAAGTTTTTATCAGTTATTCCAGGGCTGCTCACCTTTCACGGTGATACCCATACTTCTGGCAGTGCCGGCAACCATCTTCATTGCCGATTCAATGGTGAAACAGTTCAAATCAGGCATCTTGTCTTCTGCGATAGCCTTCACCTGATCCCAGGTCACCTCAGCCACCTTGTTGCGGTTGGGCTGAGCCGAGCCGCTCTTGATCTTGGTGGCTTCCAGCAGCTGTATCGCTACCGGAGGCGTCTTGACAATGAAGTCAAAGCTCTTGTCAGAGTAATACGTGATCACTACTGGCAGAACCTTGCCGGCCTTGTCCTGGGTGCGGGCATTGAATTGCTTGCAAAACTCCATGATGTTTATGCCCTTCGAACCCAGAGCGGGACCGACGGGGGGTGAAGGATTGGCTGCTCCACCCTTTATCTGCAATTTGATCTGTCCAGCAATTTCTTTAGCCATTTTGATTCTGAAATTTTAGATATTGGTGATTTTTGGTTTGCGTGACTTATCACAGACAAACCGGAACACATGCCCGTAACAGCATCTTCCGGCCCGGCAGGATCACACGCGTTCTACTTGCGAATTCTCCAGCTCCAAAGGAGTCTTGCGGCCAAATATCTTGACCATAACCTTCAGCTTCTTTCGCTCGCGGTCCACCTCTTCGATCTCCCCGGTAAAACCGGTGAACGGTCCGAAATTGACCTTTACCGACTCGCCTACGATATAATCGTTAGCGCCGTCGGCCGTCTCGTCCACCATCTGGTCGAGCGTGCCCAGCATACGCGTCACCTCGCTCTGGCGAAGAGGCTCCGGAACGTTCGTTCCGCGATCCTTCACGCTAAGGAAGTCGATCACGTTGGTCGTATTGCGAAGCTCATGGATGACCTCACCCACAAGGATTGCCTCTACAAACACATAGCCGGCATAAAGGTTTTTCTCCTTGATCACCTTTTTGCCGTTGCGCACGGTAAGAACCTTCTCCGTGGGAATCAGCACCTGAAAAACGTATTTGCCAAGGTCGGTGTTGCGTATTGCCGCGTCAAGCACCTCCTTGACTTTCGCTTCTTTGCCCGATATCGCACGAAGCACATACCATGCTCGCACAGGACGCTTCGCAACGTCGGACTTTGACTTCGATTCAGCCATTGACTCCTTGTTAGATGTTGTTTTTACTTACCCAGACTGTAGATGAAATGCATCAGATTATCGACCACCTGATCCATGCACCAGATTATAAAAGCGATTATGATGGAAGCAATCATTACTATAATCGCGCTTTTGATCAGCTGACCTTTGGTCGGCCAAGAAGTCTTATACCGCAACTCGGTATACGACTCCTCGATATCCGTAAGTAGTTTCAGTTTTTTCATTATTTTTCTTTTGGCACAGGACGAGAGGCTCGAACTCCCGACACCCGGTTTTGGAGACCGGTGCTCTACCGACTGAGCTAGTCCTGTATAGGTAAAAGCGGCAGGCGCTCTGCTTCAGCATGGCCTCGTAGACGGCCTGCCGCTTTTATGATTTTTATCTTATCTGGATACAATCCGGATATTAGTCGAGGATCTCGGTGATCTGACCCGAACCTACGGTGCGGCCGCCCTCACGGATGGCGAAACGCAGACCCTGGTCGCAGGCTACCGGGTTGATGAGATCAACGATGATCTCAACGTGGTCGCCGGGCATCACCATCTCTACGCCCTCCGGAAGAGTGATCTCACCGGTCACGTCGAGTGTGCGGATGTAGAACTGCGGACGATAGTGGTTGTGGAACGGAGTGTGACGACCGCCCTCTTCCTTCTTCAGGATATATACAGAAGCTTTGAACTTGCTGTGGGGCTTAACGACACCCGGGTGGCAGATTACCATACCACGCTTGATATCCTTCTTGTCGATACCGCGGAGAAGCAGACCTACGTTGTCGCCGGCCTCGCCCTGATCGAGAAGCTTGCGGAACATCTCCACACCGGTGACTACCGACTTCATGTCAGCGCCCAGACCCATGATCTGAACCTCGTCACCAACCTTCACGATACCGGTTTCGATACGGCCTGTGGCAACAGTACCACGACCGGTGATCGAGAACACGTCCTCGACAGGCATCAGGAAGGGTTTGTCCACGTCACGCGGAGGCAGGGGAATCCAGTTGTCGACAGCTTCCATCAGCTCCATCACCTTGGCCTCCCACTGGGGTTCGCCATTGAGAGCGCCGAGAGCCGAACCACGGATGATGGGGGTGTTGTCACCGTCATATTCATACGAAGAAAGCAGATCGCGCATCTCCATCTCCACGAGTTCGAACATCTCTTCGTCGTCAACCATATCGCACTTGTTCAGGAACACAACGATACGGGGAACGTTCACCTGGCGGGCGAGAAGGATGTGCTCGCGAGTCTGGGGCATCGGGCCGTCGGTAGCGGCAACCACGATGATAGCGCCGTCCATCTGAGCGGCACCGGTAACCATGTTCTTCACATAGTCAGCGTGTCCCGGGCAGTCAACGTGAGCGTAGTGACGGTTGGCTGTCTCATACTCTACGTGCGAAGTGTTGATGGTGATACCGCGCTCCTTCTCCTCGGGAGCGTTGTCGATCTGGTCGAACGACTTCACCTCCGAAAGACCGTTCTTGGCCAGTACAGTGGTGATAGCGGCGGTCAGCGTGGTCTTACCGTGGTCCACGTGGCCGATCGTGCCGATGTTTACATGCGGCTTCGTTCTTTCGAATTTTTCTTTAGCCATAACTCTGCTTTATTTTCTTTGTTAGTTTGTTATCTCTTTTAGCCACAAACGCCGCGACGGTGGATGCACCATCGGGGCAGCGTCTGAGTCTTTCTGGAGCCGATGGCGGGATTTGAACCCGCGACCTCTTCCTTACCAAGGAAGTGCTCTACCCCTGAGCTACATTGGCATTTCAAAAATGGAGCGGAAGACGAGGCTCAAACTCGCGACCCTCAGCTTGGAAGGCTGATGCTCTATCAACTGAGCTACTTCCGCATTCTGCAGCCACCCCGGATCTCGACAGCGCAACCGCTGCTCAAAAACCGGCCGACCGGTGTGGGCGAAGATGGATTCGAACCACCGAAGGTAAAAACCAGCAGATTTACAGTCTGCCCCATTTGGCCACTCTGGTATTCGCCCTTGAATTCAAAACAAACTTTTGCAACCCGTCCGACGTTTTAACACCGGATCACGGAGAACTCCTTCCCCGCCGCGGGCGTCCCGCTGTCTTTCAGAAGAGCCTCTTGTCGGATTCGAACCAACGACCCCGAGATTACAAATCACGTGCTCTGGCCAACTGAGCTAAAGAGGCAAGGATTGAGCTGCTGACGCATTAGCGCATTCGGCTCAAAAGCGATGCAAAATTACAACCCATTTTCCATATCTCCAAACATCCCGGCATTTTTTTTGCAAAAATTTATCCTAAAACAGCATTTTCACCTGATTGTCAGACATATTTCTACCACTTACCAGCTTCATCTGTTGTCTGCCACAGAAATAATCGCTACATTTGCATCTCAACCATGCGCGGGCATGACCGCCCATACTAATCAAAAACAACACTACAGCCATGATCAAGCAACTCCGCGACCTGATGCGATCCAAAGGCATCGACGCAGCAATATTCCCCCAGACCGACCCACACCAGAGCGAATACATAGCCGACCACTGGCAAGTGCGACGATGGCTCTCAGGATTCACCGGATCGGCCGGAGCGCTCGTAGTCACACCGACAGAAGCCTACGTATGGGCCGACTCCCGCTACTGGCTGCAGGCCGCCGCACAGCTCTCCGGCACCGGCATCGCAGTCATGGAAGAAGGCAAGCCCGAAGTGCCCGCCATCACCGAATGGATATGCTCCAGGCTCACCGACGGACAGACCGTCGGAATCCACGGAATGCTCTTCTCCATCGACGCCACCGAGGCGCTCCGCAGCCGGCTCGGTGAGGCCGGAATCAAACTCGACACAGATTTCGACGCGGCCGGCGAGCTTTGGACCGGCCGCCCTGCCCTCCCCGATGCGCCGATCTTCGTCCACGACGTGAAATACGCCGGAGAAGAGCCTTCGTCGAAAATCGCTGCCATACTCGCCGAAACATTCCGCTGCGGAGCCAACGCAATATTCATCTCCGATCTCGCCGAGATAGCATGGACCCTCAACATCCGCTCGCGCGACGTCGAGTCAAACCCCGTGGCGATATCCTTCCTCTACCTCTCCGAAACAGACTCCACGCTGTTTGTCGACCCCCGAAAGCTCACACCTGAAGTCATCGCCCACCTCGACAGTTGCGGAATAGCCACGCAGCCCTACGACCGGACACTGCCGTTCCTCGCCGCCCTCCCCGACACGGCGCGCGTGCTCGTCAGCCCCTCGCAGACCGCCGGCGATGTCGCCTGCGCACTCGGCAAAAACCGCACAGTGCGCCACGACTCGCCTGTCGCCATCCTCAAAGGATGCAAAAACGAAACTCAGATCGAAGGCATCCGCCAGGCCATGCGCCGCGACGGAGCCGCCCTCGTCAAGGCATTCATGCATATCGAGGCCGACGTCGCCGCACAGCGGCCCCTCACCGAGATGGGCATTGCCGACCTGCTCACACATTACCGTTCGCAGCAACCGCTCTATTTCGACCAGAGTTTCGACACCATCGCAGGATACGGCCCCCACGGAGCGATAGTCCACTATTCGGCCACACCAGACACCGACGCCCGCATCCGCACCGACAATCTGCTGCTCATCGACTCAGGAGCCAACTATCTCGACGGCACCACCGACATAACACGCACCGTAGCGCTCGGACAACCCACCGAACGTCAGCGCACCGACTTCACCCTCGTCATGAAAGGACATATCGCACTCGCGGCAGCCGTATATCCCGAAGGAACACGCGGAGCACAGCTCGACGCGCTTGCCCGCCAGTTCCTATGGCAGCACGGACTCTCCTACCTGCATGGCACCGGACACGGCGTCGGACACTTCCTCAACGTCCACGAGGGACCGCAGAGCATACGCCTCAACGAAAATCCCACACCGCTCCGTCCGGGAATGATCACCTCCGACGAGCCGGGACTCTACCGCGAGGGAGAATATGGAATCCGTTGCGAAAACCTCGTGCTGACCGTGCCGGCCAGGACCACCGAGTTCGGCCGCTTCCTGAAATTTGAGACGCTCACACTGTTCCCCTTCGACCGCAAGCTGTTCGACCTCTCTATCATGACACCCCAGGAGATCCAATGGGTCAACGAATACCATGACAAGGTACGACGCGAGCTGTCGCCGCTGCTCTCGCCTGAAGAAAACGCATGGCTGACCGAACGCACAATGCCACTGTGACCCAACGATCCGCACCGCACACCCATGTATAACCCACCAAACATCGACAAAACATGTCTGCAACCATAATCCCTGTCAGGGGATTCACACCCCGCATCGGCGAAGGAACATTCGTCGCACCCAACGCATCGATCATCGGCGACGTCGTCATCGGACGCGACTGCTCGATATGGTTCAACACCGTCATACGCGGCGATGTCAACTCCATTCGCATCGCCGACCGCGTCAACATACAGGACGGCACCGTCCTCCACACACTCTATCAGAAATCCACCATAGAGATCGGCGAAGATGTGTCGATCGGACACAACGTCACTCTTCACGGATGCCACATCCGTCCCTTCGCGCTCATAGGCATGGGAGCCGTGGTGATGGACGACGCCGTGGTCGGCGAAGGGGCGCTCGTAGCCGCCGGATCGGTAGTGCTCTCGCGCACACAGATCGGCCCCAACGAGCTCTGGGGCGGAGCACCCGCCAAATTCATCAAGATGGTCGACCCCGATCAGGCGCGCGAACTCAACATCAAGATAGCTCGCAACTATCTGATGTACTCGCGCTGGTACACCGATCCCGACAACGCCACGGATCCTCAGTGAGCGGACGCGATCCTCAGTAAGTGAACGAAGAGCCGCCTATGAACTCGCGTATCAGCGACGTCGACGGCACATACTCCTTGCCGATCGGAGCAAAATAGCTCAGGAATCTCCTCAGCCGCAAAGCCTCGGCATACTCCGGTATGTCGCGGGGCACTCCGGCAAGCACACCGTCGGCCTCCTCCTTGATCACGCCAAGCTCAAACAGCAGCGACGAATTGAACATCGCGTCGGCATTCTCCTGAAACGGGAATATCCAGCGCTCTTCGCCACGCCTCACGCTCGGCCACCGTCTGATGGTGTCCACCGCCGTAGCACCCCGATATTTGTGATCGCGGATGATCCGCCGCAGCAGACGGTTGTCGGTAGTAGGCACCCAGTTGTGGTCATCGATGGCTATCGTGGTCAGCGCCGACACGTATATGCGGTATCTCATCGACGGATCCACACTCGCCGTGAGTTCGGGGTTCAGACCATGAATACCCTCTATGAGCAATATCGAGCGGTCGCCAAGCTTTATCCTGTTGCCGCGGTACTCACGCATCCCGGTCGAGAAGTTATAATACGGAAGCTCCACCTCTTCGCCGGCAAGCAGACGGTTTAGATCAGCATTGAACTGTTTGATATCCAACGCATAGATCGACTCATAGTCATAGTCGCCCGACTCGTCGCGGGGCGTATGCTCGCGATCCACGAAATAATCGTCGAGCGATATCATCTGCGGCTGCAGCAGACAAGTCATCAGCTGTATGGCCAGACGCTTCGTGAACGTCGTCTTGCCGCTCGAAGAAGGCCCCGCTATCAACACTATCCTGGCTCCCCCCTCGTTGAAGCGTCGCGATATCTCGTCGGCCAGAGTGGCTATGCGGTTGTTATGGAGCGCCTCGCTGACATTGATCAGCATCGCCGTCCGGTCGTTGGCCACAGCTTCGTTAAGTTCGCCGCAGTTGCTGACGCCAACGATGGAGTTGAAGCGCAGGTAATCGGTGAACGCTTTGTACATTTTCTCCTGACTCACCGGACGGCGCGGTTCCGACGGATTGGCCGGATCAGGGCCGAGCAGCAGCAACCCGTCTTTGTAAAGCTGCAGATCAAACACTCCGAGCATACCGGTCGACGGAGCAAGCTGCCCGTAGTACGAATCGCACAGACCGTCCAGACGGTAATACACCGTATACAGGTCATGAAGCGTCTGAAGCAGGCGCACCTTGTCATCCATCCCCTGACGGCGGAAAATCTCTGCGACGTCCGACGTCAGACGCTCCTTACGCTCAAACCTGATGTCGCGCCCCACAAGATCTTTCATATACGACTTCAGACGCTCCACCGTCCGCTCGTCGAGAGTCACATCCCCGCCAGTCACACGGCAGTTATAGCCCCGCGCAAGCGAATGCACTATCTGAAGCCGCGCACCAGGCAGACAGTCGTTGACAGCCTTGTAGAGCATCATGCACAGAGATCTTATGTAAGTGCGGTGTCCCGAATCGCTCTCCACAGGCAGATACTCCACCATCTTGGGAGCATATACCGGGAAACTCAGATCCTCGGTCTTATAGTTGACCCTCGCGCATATCGGCGTGAAGCCCACACGACCCGCTATGCGTCCATACACGTCGAGCAGCGTTTCGCCACCCTCTATATCGACATATTCCTTGATGTTGACACAATATATCTTAAGTCTGTCGCTCATATCTGTTTAAGCCCTCCGCGGCCATTGTCAAAACATGAATTATCCCCGAGACTTGAAAGTCACCTCCTCCATCACAGCGACGAAAGAGCCCTAAGTTCCTCCAGCACCTCCAGACGCGAAAGATGACGCCGGCGTTTGAGCGCGTCGGCAAACTCATGCGCCACGCGGTGCACGCCCTGATGATTGAAAACCCTGAAGAGATACGTATATTCCTTGTCGAATATGCGCCTCACCTCATCCTCCTCGAGCGAACATGCATCACGCCCCTCCTCCACGACAGTGTCCTGAAGTCCCTGACGCACCTCCGGCGCCACAAGTGTACGGTCGAGCACCATGCGGCGGCACATGACATTGCTTATCATCATAGCCACCGAAAGACTGAAATTCTCACGCATCTCCGCCCATGCCGACTTGGCCGAGAGCCCGGGATTTCCTGAAAAATAAAAACTGCTGTGCATCTCCATCATATCGCCCGGATCGGCATCAAGTCCCACGCCGGCCAGTTTGTCCTCGCCGTCAAACACCACTATGCCTATGGCCATGCCGGTGGCGCCGTAGCACTTGTCGTCTTCGTTCGTATAACTCAGTTTTTCCATATCTCTTCGGTTTATATTGTTTGGCAGGGACTGTCGTGACCTGCTGAAAGAATTTCGTTTTACCATCTGCACTTCCGGACGTTTCAACCGATTGTGACGGAGTTCCGTTATCTTACGGCATCGCCGCCTATTGATTCTAACCGCGCCGGACGGCCGTTAGTTCACCACCAGTATCCGCGCCACAGCTCCGCGCGCGGGAGTTACATCACGCCCGCTTGAAGCGAGCACATAATACACACCCGAGGCCACGCGCCTTCCGGCGGAGTTTTCCACAGGCCACCGGAGCATTCCGCCCTCGGCTCGACCCTGCCACACCACACGACCCGACGCGTCGGAGATCTTCACAAGCGAGCCTTCGGTCAGTCCCGACACAGTCACATCACCGCTCGTTTCGGGAGTCACCGGATTGGGATACACCTTCACCGCCGAGTAGCTCTCGGCCGGAGCCGAGGCAGTGCCGCCATATTCGAGCAATCCGTTGCGGGTGCCTATCAGCACTGTGTTGTCGACCGCAGAGGCATACACGGCCTTCACCTCGTTGTCATCAAGCAGCGGGCAGCGGTCAGCGGTAATATGCTCCACAGCTTCAGAGCCGTCGGCCGACAGCAGATATAGCCCCGACGAGCCCGTGGCCACCCACTTGCGGTTGCCGCCGTCCACCGATATGTCGGTCACCATGTCGCTTTCAAGGAAATAGTCGGCCAGACCGGTGCCGTCGTCGTGCGACACCTTCAGCCTGCGCACCCTCATGCCCGGATCAAACACCCCGGAAGGATTGTCTATCACGATCACCCCGCCCTCGGCGCCGATCCACACGCTTCCGTTGCGGTCCTCGGCTATGGACGTGAAGTAATCCGTCGTGAATACCACACCGTCCTGATCCACAAGCTCTGTCAATCTCACCAGTCTGTCATCGGTCAGATCCGAGTCAGTCGCACCGCGGTCCACCGCCATAAGCCCGCTTGGACCATGTGAGTCAAACACGAATGTCACATTTGACTTCCTGCAGTGAAACACCCTGACATCCTTGTGCAGCACCGCTCCCTGCAGGTCAAACGTCACCCAGTCCGACCGCCCGACTGACTCCGACGGCCCGCGGCGTTTGGCGGCAGGGAGTACGGCCACGCCGGCATCTCCTCCTTCGCTCGTCGATCCCATCCACAGATTTCCGCTTCTGTCAAACGACAGATCATACACGCGCCAACCGTAGTGATCCTCAAGCGGAGCGTTCGATCCGTCGTAGCGTCCGGTCAGACGGCGGTCGGTGATGCGATACACTCCGTCATTGGCCGTAGCCAGATAATATGTCGAAGGATCGTCGGGATCCTGCGCTATTCTCTCGGGAGAGAGAGCCACAGGGCCGGCACTCTTCTGATAACGCGCGGCAACGGCATTGACAGCCATGACATCGACAGCCGAGATATTGACTGCATCGCCATCCTCCATCAATGTGGTGGTCTGAGGCTCACCCTCGCGGTCGGCGGGATACATACGGTAGTTCGAGGCGCCCTGATTGCTCACATAGACCCTCTGCCCCGAGGCATCGGGAATTATCATAGACACATCGCGGGTAAACACACACCCCTGCGGAATGAAGCGTTCCACTGTCGTCCGCCACCCTCCTTCGGCTGCCGTCAGCTGCGATATTCCTTCGGCGGAGAGAACCCACAGCCTCGAAGCCGGATCGGTCGACGATACGACTGTCGTCCGGCCGAGGGCATCCGCCGGCATCTCAGCCACACTGGCCGTGTGGCCGTCGGCACTCACGCTCCATATCCGGCCGTCCGAGCCGGGAAGCCATGCCGTGCCGGAGCCGTCCGTGACTATCACTCCGCCGGCAGTTTCCACCCAGGCTCTCTCTTTATACAGACCCGACTCCGGATCCACCTCGGCCAGCGCGGCGATTCGATCCATCACTATCAGCAGACGCGACGCGCCGAGGCCGGTCAGTCCGACCGCACCTCCACGCTGTGTCACAGGCCGGTAAACGCCAAAACGCCGCAGCGGACCGCCCTTGGGAGCAGCCATCACATCATCGCCGCTCTTCACCACAAGCCAGTCGCCCATCACTGTCACAAGCTCTACATCGCGACCATAACGGCCCGAATCGGTCACCCGGCGGGTGCGCAGATTGATCTTCACCACACCGAACGCCGTCGCCAGATAGCAATCATCGCCATCCACCGTCATATCGTTTATCGTGCGGTCGTCGACATCCTCGGCATCGCGTATCTCCGGCATCGGAACAATCGTGCCGTCGCGGTCTATAAGGTCCACATGCCCTGATTCGTATGCCACAGCAAGCATCTTGGCCGATGTCGAATAAGCCATCTTCACCGCGCCGTAGGCACCACACCCCTCGGCCACCGTGTATGCTTTCAGCTCCTCGCTCTCCTTGTCGCGTTCAAACAGAGAGCCGCCTATCATGAAATAGACCTTCTCCGGAGTCTCAACCACCGACTGCGGCGCGCCAGACCACACCGGACGCACACGCCAGCTGCCCGGCACCATATCGGCCCGGCACAGAGCCACGCAGAGCAGCCACAGACAGAGCGACAGCAGCGATCTCATCAGAGCGAATTGAAATATTCAAGCAACCGTGCCGTAGCACGCCCGCGATGGCTTATGGCGTTTTTCTCATCTGCGCTCATCGATGCAAACGACACGGCGCACCCCTCGGGACGGAACACCGGATCATAGCCGAAGCCATCCTCGCCCTCGCGCACGGTCAGTATCTCACCGTCGACACGACCCTCGAACACCCGGGTCTCGTCGCCTTCGGTCAGCGCTATCACGGTAGTGAAATGCGCCCTGCGGTCGGCGACCCCATCCATACGCTCCAGCAGAAGAGCCACGTTGGCCTCCGAATCATGCCCCGGACCGGCATAGCGGGCCGAGCGCACTCCGGGCTCACCGCCGAGAGCATCGACCATCAGACCGGTGTCATCGGCGAAACAGTCGTAGCCGTAGCGGTCGCGCACCCAGCGGGCTTTAGCAATGGCATTCCCCTCTATCGTAGGCTCGTTCTCGGGTATGTCGTCATGACAGCCTATGTCGGCCAGCGACAGCACCTCGAGTCTGTCACCGGCTATAGCCCTTATTTCATCGAGCTTGTGGGCGTTGTTTGTCGCAAATACAATCCTGCGCCTCATTTCACCACCACATTGACTATCTTACGGGGCACCACGATCACCTTCACCACCTGCTTGCCGTCGATCCAGCGGGCGGCATTCTCATGGCCGAGCGCGGCCGCCTCCACATCCTTCGGATCCATGTCGGCAGCTACGGTGATATTATAGCGGGCCTTGCCGTTGAACGACACCGCATAGTTGACCGTATCCTCGCGGAGATACTCCTCGTTGAACGACGGCCACTGTGCATCGCACACCGTCGTGTCATTGCCAAGCGCGTGCCACAGCTCCTCGCTCACGTGAGGCGCGAAAGGCGCCAGGATCACCACAAGCTGCGAGAGCACCTGGCGGTTGTGGCACTTGAGCTGCGTAAGCTCGTTGACACATATCATGAAAGCGGCTATCGAAGTATTATAGGAGAATGCCTCGATATCGGAGGTCACCTTCTTGATCAGTTTGTGGATCGACTTCAGCTCGTCGGCCGTAGGCTCGCCGTCGGTCAGCAGCAGCTCGTCGCCCTTGTAGAAGAGATTCCAGAGCTTGCGGATGAAGCGGTTGACACCGTCGATGCCGTTGGTATCCCATGGCTTGCTCTGCTCGAGCGGGCCGAGGAACATTTCATAGAGTCGAAGGGTGTCGGCGCCGTAGCGGTCGACCACGTCGTCGGGATTCACCACATTGAACATCGACTTCGACATCTTCTCCACCGCGTAGCCGCACACGTAGCGGCCATCCTCCAGCTCGAATTCGGCGTCGGCAAATTCCGGACGCCATGCGCGGAAACGGTCGAGATCAAGAATATCGTTGCTGACTATGTTGACATCGACATGTATCGGAGTGACATCGTAACGATCCTTCAGCCCCGCGCTGACAAAGCGGTTGGTGTCCTTTATGCGGTAAACGAAGTTGCTGCGCCCCTGTATCATGCCCTGGTTGACGAGCTTCCTGAAAGGCTCGTCCTCACACACGAATCCCAGATCATACAGAAACTTATTCCAGAAACGGCTGTATATCAGATGGCCGGTGGCATGCTCGGTGCCGCCGATATAAAGATCGACGCTGCGCCAGTATTCATTGGCCTCGCGTCCCACGAGAGCCGTGTCATTGTGGGGATCCATATACCGCAGGTAGTAGGCCGACGATCCGGCAAATCCGGGCATCGTGCACAGCTCAAACGGATAACCCTCGGGGGTGGCCCAGTTGAGGGCGCGTCCCAGCGGCGGCTCGCCGCTCTCGGTGGGGAGGAACTTGTCGACCTCGGGCAATTCGAGCGGCAGACACTCGTCGGCCAGCATGTGGGGCACACCGTCTTTGTAGTACACCGGGAACGGCTCGCCCCAGTAGCGCTGACGCGAGAATATGGCGTCGCGCAGACGGTAGTTTATCTTCACCTTGCCTATGCCCTTGCGCGATATATAGTCCTTGGTGGCCTTTATGGCATCCTTCACCTCCATGCCGTTGAGATCGAGATCGGCTCCGGCCGAATTGATCATGCGGCCGCTCTTGGCGTCGAAACTCTGCTCGCTGACGTCGGCACCCTCGATCAGCGGCACTACCGGCAGATCGAAATGACGCGCGAAAGCATAGTCGCGGCTGTCGTGGGCAGGCACAGCCATGATGGCGCCGGTGCCGTAGCCGGCAAGCACATAGTCGCTCACCCACACCGGGATGCGTTTGCCCGTAAGGGGATTGACCGCATAAGCGCCCGTAAACACGCCGCTCACCTTCTTGTCGATCATACGCTCACGCTCGGTCTTGTGGCGGATGCTGTCGATATAGCTGTCGACAGCCTCCTTCTGCTCGGGAGTGGTCACCATGGCCACATAGTCGCTCTCCGGCGCCAGCACCATAAACGTAACCCCGAACACCGTGTCGGCTCTCGTTGTGAATATCTCAAGCGCCAGACCGTCGTCGCGTCCGTCGATGGAAAACTTCATCTCCGCACCCTCCGAACGGCCTATCCAGTTGCGCTGTGTTTCCTTCAGCGAGTCGGTCCAGTCGAGCTTGTCGAGTCCGTCAAGCAGACGCTGCGCGTAGGCCGACACCCTCAGACACCACTGATACATCAGTTTCTGCTCCACGGGATAGCCGCCGCGTATCGACACACCCTCGCTCACCTCGTCATTGGCCAGGACAGTGCCGAGCTTCGGACACCAGTTGACCATCGTATTTCCAAGATAAGCTATGCGGTAGTTCATCAGCGTCTCCGAACGTTGCTTCTCGTCCATGGCGTTCCATTCATCGGCCGTGAAAGTCAGTTCCTCGCCGCATGCGGCCCTCACGCCCTCCGTGCCATGCTTGGCAAAATGCTCTTCAAGCCGCGCCACGGGCATCGCCTTGTCGAGAGCCGTGTCGTAGTAGGAGTTAAACATGCGTATGAACGCCCACTGCGTCCACTTGTAGTAGTCGGGCGAGCAGGTACGCACCTCGCGGTCCCAGTCATAGCTGAAACCTATCTTGTCGAGCTGACTGCGATAGCGCTCGATATTGTTGACTGTGGTCACTTCCGGATGCTGACCGGTCTGTATGGCATACTGCTCCGCGGGCAGACCATAGGCGTCGTAGCCCATCGGATGCAGCACATTGAAGCCCTGCAGACGCTTGTAGCGCGAATATATGTCGGAAGCTATATAGCCGAGCGGATGACCCACGTGCAATCCCGCTCCCGAAGGATACGGAAACATATCGAGCACATAAAACTTCTTGCGCGAGCCGTCCTCTCTTGTGCGATAAGTGCCTTGTTCTTTCCAGTAGGCCTGCCACCGCTTCTCTATTTCCTTATGATTGTATTCCATTGTAGGATAAATGTGTAAATTTCGGATATACTTGACAGCCTGCGACATCATGGTCACGCAGGCGCGCCGCCCGCAGTCTGTATTGCAGGCCTACAAAGTTAATCAAAAGTCGGTAAGTGGTCAAATTTAGCGCGCCGACTCGCCAAAAAAAAAGACCATCAACGACATCACCGCATCCATCGCCGCCACCGACAGCCACACGCCCGCCGGACACACAGCCATATGTCAAAATCAAACATATTCTTAACCCCAAAAAACAAAAAAAGGAATGACGCACCTCACGGCGCATCAGTCCAGAAACAATTAAGGGGGAAAATTGTGTAGCCCATAGGAGAATCGAACTCCTCTTTCAAGAATGAAAATCTTGCGTCCTAACCGATAGACGAATGGGCCGGTCGGATTTGACCCGGATCGCAGCACAGAAGCCTGCGCTCCGCCGTCAGCTATCCTCAGCGATCAAGCGCCCAGCTTATTGATGTGGAGGGCGAGCTTGCTCTTGAGGTTTGATGCCTTATTCTTGGAGATCGTGTTCTTGGCAGCCAGCTTGTCGAGCATCTTGGTGATACCCACGAAAGCGGCCTGAGCCTCGGCCTTGTCGGTCATGGCGCGCAGGCGACGCACGGCGTTGCGTGCAGTCTTGGCGTAGTAGCGGTTGCGCAGACGGCGCGACTCGGTCTGACGGATTCTCTTCAGCGATGATTTGTGATTTGCCATTTCTGTTATGTCAAAATTGTCGTGAATTTTTATTGAGTAGCCCATAGGAGAATCGAACTCCTCTTTCAAGAATGAAAATCTTGCGTCCTAACCGATAGACGAATG
>NZ_PUED01000049.1 GCF_003024925.1 Paramuribaculum intestinale | reverse complement strand
GGCTACGCCCGAACACTCAGGAGTATATATCATTCCTGCCGCCGGATACACCTGTGTGGCCGTAGCCACGCCCGGCAGTGTCAGCATAATATCAACCGCCGGCGACCGCCAGCTATCAGAGATAGCCGCTCGCGAGATGCCACGCATGCGCGACTATATGGGTCGCCGAGGCATCGATACCCTGATGACAGCCAACCGACGGGCCGAATTTCCCGGCGTAGTCTACAGATGCCCGACTCTGCATATCGGGAACAGCAGCGTAGTATTCGCCGACGGCAACCGGAACACAAAACCGACCGATAGCGCGCCACCGGTCTACGTGATAATATGCCGCGGATACAGAGGAACAATGAAGGAAATTGCCACACAGTACCGGCCAGACACCATCGTGATGTCGACCGACTTAAACACAAAAATAGCCGACCGCTATATGAACGAATGCCGGCAACTCAACATGCCGGCCTATTCAATGCGATCGGGACGCATTCCCGACCTCAACGCCTTGCTGCGCTGAAGCCGTTTTCAGCAACAGATATGTCTGCCCCACTACATCATCAGTTGACGGCGAGAAGCTCTATATCGAAGATCAGAGTGGATCCTCCCGGAATGCCCGGTTGAGCCGACTTGCCATAGGCCTGCGATGCGGGGATGTACACCTCCCAGCGGTCGCCGACATGCATCTGCTGCAAGGCAATGATCCATCCGGGTATAAGCTCACGCAGTCTGAAAGCCGGAGGCGTAGCTCCACGACTACTGTCGAAAGCGCGACCGTTGATGGTCTTTCCGACATAATGCACCGTCACCACGCTCCCTCTGCCGGGCAGAGCACCCTTGCTGTCGCCCGACCGGAGCACCTTATAGAAAATTCCCTTGTCGAGCGGCTTCACGCCCGGCTCGCGCGACTTGGCTTCAAGCCACTCGAGATTTCTGCTCACATATTCCTGTTTTGCCATCTGCGATATTTCACCGATAAATAACGGGCATGTGCCTCAGACCGTAAGCGCTATATGATTGCGCTCGGCCAGCCGACGCATATTAATGATCGCGTAACGCATACGTCCCAAAGCGGTGTTGATGCTGACATTTGTCTGATCGGCGATCTCCTTGAACGACATGTCGCGATAATATCTCATCTCCAGTACCTCGCGCTGATTGTCGGGGAGAGCAGCCACCAGCCGGCGCACATCGCAGTCGATCTGCACCGAAGCGAGATGATCCTCGATATTGCCCTCGCTCAGTTCGCGGCGGTTGAGCACATCGGTTTCACCGGCATCGGCCGACACCACATTTTCGGCTTTTGCCTGCCTGAAGGTATCAATAATAAGATTGTGGGCGATACGTGTCAGCCATGAAAAGAATCGTCCGCTCTCGCTATAGCGTCCCTGCCTTATGGTCATTATGGCCTTGACAAATGTGTCCTGGAATATATCATCAGCCATATCGCGGTTTTTGACCACGGACAAAATATAGGAAAACAGGCGGGACTGATGACGGCGTAGAAGCACGTCAAACGCCTCATTGCATCCTGAAGCATACTTCGCCACCAGAGATTCATCGGGCAGCGCGACCATGTTCTGTGTCACTATTCTAAATTTTTACTGGTTTAGAGTAGCAGTGTTCCGATAGGCGTATAATGATTGGTTTTACGATAGATAGATTTCAAGCGGTCATCCCTGTAACTGACCACAGCGGCAAAATTAAGTCTTTTTTGTTTTATGGCAAAAAAATGTCACCGTTTCTTAACACGCTTAACAATCCGAAGCCCGCGCCGGATCCTGCGGCCGGGTAGTTTTTGCGCGGTGTCACACCTTTGTCGGCTGATGATGACACTTTTTTCAAAAAAAGTAGTAACTTTGTCGCTTAATCCAACAGTATCGGAGCATGCATGAAATTAACGCTATCCACAGCATAATGAAATCATACTCCAAGCAAGATCGCTAAATATGAACAACCTTCTGCTCCGCTCTCTCACCGGGCTCGTCTACGTGGCTCTGATAGTGTGTTCGATATTATACGGAGGCATGTGGGGCCTCACCGCCCTGCTCGCCCTCTTTGCCGTGCTGTCGACGGTGGAACTCCATTCGCTCTGCGGCGGGACGGGACAGTCAGGCACTACCGCGACACTGATCATTGACATAGCCGGATCAATGGCCGTCACAGCCGCCCCGGCACTGTATGCGACAGCATACCTGCACTCCGGCCCATGGGCGGCATTCGCAACCGCGGCGGTTCCATTCATGGCTTACCTCATAGTGCGCCTCATAGCACAGCTTTATGTGACTCCTGACATATCGCCTCTGCGATCGCTGGCCTGCAGCCTCTCGGGGCAGACATATATCTCGCTGCCTCTGGCCTGCGCGGCCGCCGTCTACATCATGTCATCGCCGTCAATGGCTCTGCTCATGTTCGTCATGATATGGCTAAACGACACCGGCGCATTCTGTGTAGGGTCGATGATCGGACGCCGACGCCTGTTCGAGCGCATATCGCCCAAGAAATCGTGGGAAGGCTTTTTCGGCGGCATGGCATTCTGCATTATCTGCGCCATAGCCGCAGGCCACATATCATGCGGCCTACCGGGCTATATGAGCATCGGCCTTCTGGCAGCCTATGCCGTGGCCGCCTGCCTGTTCGCGACATGGGGCGATCTTGTAGAATCGCTTCTCAAACGCACCCTCAAAGTGAAGGACAGCGGGCGTCTGCTGCCCGGTCACGGCGGCATACTCGACCGCATCGACTCTCTGCTGCTCGTGGCGCCTGCGACGCTGATATTCCTCTCCATATGCATAATCGCGATATTATAAATCTCTCCGACCATAAGTAAGCATTCAAATTCAAGCGACAGTAAGTGAAAGACGATCTTTTATACAATCTGCCAACACTTACTTAACAACAATTACCATAATGAGCGACCAACGTTACAATCTGCGCGGCGTAAGCGCCTCCAAAGAGGATGTACACAACGCCATCAAAAACGTAGACAAAGGCATCTTCCCCGGCGCCTTCTGCAAAATCATCCCCGACATACTTGGCGGCGATCCCGAATGGTGTAACATCATGCATGCCGACGGTGCCGGAACCAAATCATCTCTGGCCTACATCTACTGGCGCGAGACAGGCGATCTGTCGGTGTGGAAAGGGATAGCGCAGGACGCACTGATAATGAACATCGACGACCTGCTCTGCGTGGGCGCTACCGACAACATTCTCGTCAGCTCCACGATAGGACGCAACAAGATGCTGATTCCGGGCGAGGTCATAGCCGCCATAATCAACGGCACTGAAGAGCTGCTGGCCGACCTGCGCGACAAGGGCGTGGGAGTATGGAGCACCGGCGGCGAGACTGCCGACGTGGGCGATCTCGTGCGCACGATAATCGTCGACTCCACGGTCACATGCCGTATGCGCCGCTCCGACGTGATCGACAATGCGAATATCGCCGGCGGCGATGTCATAGTCGGTCTGGCTTCATCGGGACAGGCCTCATACGAGAAGGAATATAACGGCGGCATGGGCAGCAACGGCCTGACATCGGCCCGCCACGACGTATTCGCAAAGTATCTCGCCGATCGCTACCCCGAAAGCTTTGACGCGGCCGTTCCAGACGAACTGGTATATTCCGGCGGCGTGCGTCTGGACACTCCGGTGGAACACACCGGCGTGACAGCCGGCAAGCTCGTGCTGTCGCCCACCCGCACATATGCCCCTGTGATCAAGCAGATCCTCGCCGAGATGCGCACGTCGATCCACGGCATGGTCCACTGTTCGGGAGGCGCTCAGACCAAGGTGATGCATTTTGTGAAGAACAAACATGTCATAAAGGACAACCTCTTCCCGATCCCTCCCCTGTTCAAGCTCATCCAGGAGCAGTCGGGCACCGAATGGCCGGAAATGTACAAGGTATTCAACATGGGTCACCGTATGGAAATCTATGTCAAGCCCGAGGATGCAGCCCGCATCATTGAGATTTCCGAAGCCTTCGGCATAGAGGCACGCATCGTGGGACGCGTGGAGGAGGCTCCGGCCAACCGCCTTACGATAAAATCGGAAAAAGGGGTGTTTGAATACTGATCAGAGCCACAGCGGCCAGGCCACAGCCATGTACACGACCCGCCATATCGCCGCACTGCTCGCCATTGCCGCCACGGCGGCAATCGGATGGCTGTGCGGATGCAGCAGAGGCGCGTCGGATACAGCAGACGATTCCGACTCGCTGCGCCACCGTCTGCCCGACACCCTACGGGTAGGCACGCTCTACAGCCCTACGTCGTATTTCATCTACCGACAGGAGCCTATGGGCTATGACTACGACATGGTGAGCCGGTTTGCAGCCGACAAAGGGATGCATCTGGGCCTCCGGATAGCTCCGTCGCTTTCGAGAGCGGTGGAGATGCTCGATTCGGGTCTGATCGACCTGCTTGCATACGAAGTGCCGGTGACAGGCGAATACCGCCAGCGGGTGATACACTGCGGCATCGAGAATGCGACATATCAGGTGCTTGTTCAGCCCAAGCGGGGGAAGCAGCCGCTGATCTCCGATGTCACGCAGCTTGTGGGTCGCGAAGTGTATGTGGAAGAAAGCTCCAAATACCTGCAGCGTCTCAACAACCTCAATGAGGAACTTGGCGGCGGCATCATCATCCATGAAGTAGACCGCGACACGCTGATCACGGAGGATCTGATGGAGATGGTGTCGAAGGGCGAGATTCCTCTGACGGTGGTGGACAGCGATATAGGCCGGCTCAACAAGACGTATTACAACGATCTTGACATCACGCTCCAGATATCATTTCCGCAACGTTCGGCCTGGGGCGTGGCTGTCGGCAACCAATGGCTTGCCGACAGCATCGACACCTGGAGCCGCGGGGAGAAACCACGGCGGCAGCAGGCCACACTGCTCAAACGATATTTCGAGTTGAGCAAGGGTTCAGAGCCAGGGACAGCCGCCGTGAAGATCGATCTTTCGAAAGGGGTCGTGTCGCCTTTTGACCATCTGTTCAGACGCTATGCCTCCACCATCGGATGGGACTGGCGTCTACTGGCGTCGTTGAGTTTCAAGGAGAGCCGGTTTGACTCCACGGTGGTATCGTGGGCCGGCGCACGCGGAATCATGCAGATCATGCCACGCACAGCCCGTGCCTATGGCATGACCGATGAAGCCATGACCGACAACAATGCCAACATCTCCACTGCGGTGAAGATACTGGCGGCTCTCGACAAGTCGCTTGCATCGCGTGTGCCGGAGCGCAGCGAACGGCGCAAGTTTGTCGTGGCCGCCTACAATTCCGGACTCGCCCACATACTCGACGCGATAGCTCTGGCGGCCAAATACGGCATGAATCCTCAGGTGTGGGACGGGAATGTCGAACAGGCTCTGCTTCTCAAATCGAATCCGGAGTATTACAACGATCCGGTATGCAAATACGGCTATTTCCGCGGACGTGAAACATCATCGCATGTCAGCAGCGTATTTGCCTTCTACGATCAAGTTTGCAAAAACATACGGCAATGACATTCCGGCCGGACTTTCGACAGTGAACAATCCGTAACAGTGCCAAGAACCTATTATAATCCATTATTTTATATCCGTTATGAAGAAAAGATATCTATCTGTAGCTCTCGTAGTGGCTCTTGCAGGCTCTATGATGATGACTTCATGTATCGGCAGCTTCTCGCTGACCAACAAACTCCTGTCGTGGAACCGTCAGGTAGGCAACAAATTTGTCAACGAACTCGTGTTTTTCGCATTCTGGGTCATTCCAGTCTATGAAGTGTCGTGCCTGGCCGACGTGCTTGTGATCAACAGCATCGAGTTCTGGAGCGGCAGCAATCCCGTGGCCAAGGGCAAGAAAGTGATCGACGGCCACGACGGACGCTACCTCGTGGAATGCGACGGCAAGGGCTATACCATCACCTCGGAGAACGACGGTTCGATCGTCAGACTCGATTTCGATGCCGACCGACAGACATGGAGCGTCGATGCCGGACAGGGAGCGATACCGTTCATGACCTTTGTCGATGACAATCATGTCAGCATGCCTGCAGCCGACGGCACAATGCAGACCATAGAGCTCAGCCAGGCCGGAGTGATGGCCTATTCCCAGAGTGCCGCGACAGGTCTCTTCGCCTCACGCTGACACTACATAATCAATCATAAGAGAGGCCATGTGTCGGAACTCATATCCCAGACACATGGCCTCTCTTATTTTATGTTGTTCAGAAGAAGAGGATGATCACTCCTCGGCCGACTCGGCTTCGGCGGCCTCCACAGCGGCGTCAGACGCGATATTGGGCGCCTCAAGTCCGTAGTGCTTGCGTGTGTCGAGTATCTTGAGCCAGAGAGCGAATATCAGCGCCAGCACGCCGAATCCGGCGAACATCAGCATCGGATTGGTATAGTCATACTCCATCGGATCGGTCACTCCGGCATTGCTTGCCGCAAGCACGTTGCCAAACAGGATAGGCACTCCGAAGAGTCCGATGTTCTGCACCCAGAAGATCAGCGAGTAGGCACTGCCCAGGTAGCGCTTGTCCATCACCTTGGGCACTGAAGGCCACAGGGCCGCAGGCACCAGTGCGAACGACACTCCGAGCACCAGAATGGTCACAAGAGCCAGAATATGGCTCGGCACAGCCGGAAGCAGCAGAGCGAACACCAGATGGCAACCGATCAGCAGCAGCGATCCGAGGATAAGCATGGTGGCGCCACGACCGAACTTGTCGAGACAGTACCCCAGAGGCGGAGTCAGCATCAGCGCGCCGATCGGGAACCACCGCAGCAGGTCGGCAGCCGTCTCGGCCGAGATGCCGAGATTGCACTGCAGCATGTTGGTGCCGAAACGCTGGAAGGGGAAAATAGCCGAATAATAGAGCACGCAGAGCAGAGCTATGATCCAGAACAGGTGGGAGCGGAACAGTCCGCCAACATCGCTGAGCTTGAACTCCTCCTCGGAAGAGGTCTCTCCGGATCCCACACCGGTCTGCCGGTCGAGAGTACGGTCCATGACCGTAAACACTATGAAACATATCAGACCGATGAGCAGCAGCACGGTGCAGAAAGCCACCGGAACCACTACCGACGGATCGCCTCCGAGCGCCTGCGAAAGACGTGGAGAGAGCGAGAATACGGCAAACACGCCCAAACGCGCCAGAGCCATCTCGCAGCCCATGGCCAGAGCCATCTCCTTGCCGTCAAACCAGCGTGCGATCGCCTTGCTGACCGTAATACCGGCCATCTCGCAGCCGCAGCCGAATATCATGAAACCGAGAGCGGCCAGCTTGGCCGAACCGGGCATCGCAGTCCACCACGACGAGAGCCATCCGTCAAAAGCCGTTCCCACAAACAGCGGGCTAATGGCATAGAGTTTGATGACTGCACCGCCCACCATGAGCGATGCCGAGAGGGTGCCGGTGAAACGCACACCCATCTTGTCGAGGATTATACCGGCCACTATAAGGAAGCCGAACACATTGAGCATATACTCCGCACCGGCATAGTTGCCGAATGCCGTAGGACTCCAGCCAAGCCGCACTTCGAGCAGCTCCTGAAGCGGCGACATCACATCGACAAACATATAGGCGAAGAACATCATCGACGCGATCAGCGCCAGCGCAGTCCATCTCGCCCATGCCTTGTCGTTGAGAACCTGTCTTACTTTTTCCATTTTCTGACTAATTCGTTGATTGTATTACTGTTTTGATTAATAATCTATGCGGGCGACCCTACACAACCCGAAAGGACTGCTTATACGGCAGAACCCGATCAGAAGAGATAGCCGAATCCCACATTAAGATATATGGGATACATATTGAAGGTCACCGTTTTGAACGACGAAACGAAGATATCGTTAAGCCCCCACGACAGATTGGCGTTGACCGCCAGATGGCTATAGGCCATCCATGTCACTCCGGCCTGAAGTCCCCACTGGAACTTGCGCAGCTCGTCGCCGAAGTCGTATGATGCCCGTGAGTCGCCCTCAAACACGTATTTGTTGCCTGTGGGATCCCCTTCGCGGAGATATCCATTGTAGACATAGCCGTCGAACTCGTTCTTATAAGCATAGGCGAGATACGGGCCGAACGTCAGCGACGTGCGGTCGTGCACACGCAGGCGTGCCAGAATGGGCACCGACAGTTGCTGTGTGCTGTATTTCGTGCGCACCATCCCGGTCCAACGGCCTTTGAGTTTCTTGCCGTCGTCGAGTATCTCCATGCCGTAGTTTTTCACACGGGCTTTTGTTTCCATGCCCTTTGTGCCGAGCTGGAGAGCGACAGTGAGACCCCATTTACGGTCGGGGGTCAGCCATTTTGTGGCTATGGCTCCCACCTGCATATTGAGTTTGGGATCGAACGACTTGATGCGACGGATCTCTTCGGGCAGAGGCAGCGGCGAGGCTCCACCCACGTTGAATCCGGCGTTGACCTGATATTCTATATCACGGAAGAAGCCCTCGGCTCCTACTGGCATGACTGCCGACAGCATGACGACTGCGGCGGCCATGAGGCGTATGAATGATTTCATTGTTATTGACGGAGATGAATGATGTAACTTATTAATTGGCACACGTGATTAGTCGGCACACGTGATCTGGATACGGTCGACCTGAAGAGTGCTGCCTATGGCGCCTCTGAAAAAGTCGCCGTCCTCACTCGAACTCATCACAATGGCAATGCTGTACTTGCCCTCGCTGAGTTTTTCGGGATCTATCTGCTTGCCCTGACGCAGTGTGAACGGTACGGAGAATTCCCTCCAGTCGGACGAAGCCTGTCGGTCGGGTATTACGGCTGTGGATATGATCATGGGGTTGTCGGCGGCAAGCACATTGGTGCCGTCGAGCCATTCGTGTCCGGGCGATGTTTCGAACAAAACGGCGTAAAGATTAAACATGTCAGTCTTTCCGGGCACGGCCACGAGATTGCCGTCGGCATCCGGTTCGCTGTATGTCGGTCCGGGCTGATATTTGTAGAAGCCGCTGAACATCACAGGCACCTGAGTAAACGGTATTCCGAAATGGGTTGCTCCCAGAGGATTCGTCATGGCATTGGTGCCGTCGAACGTACCGAAAAACAGATTTCCGGCCGCCATCGGCTTTTTGGCCCGTTGTCCGAACGATCCGGTGGAGCGTGTAACCAGCGCCACGCATTTTCCGCCATCCACTCCCCCGTCGGCCTGATAAGTGGGGAATGTGCCGGGAGTAGATCCCTGCAGAGTCAGCGCAAAAGCCGAATTGGCGCTTGCCCATACGAGAGCGTCTTTGCCCGAAGGATCAGGCTCGTAGAACTCATCGTAGGAGCATACGCCTCCGAGAGCCTTGATGCGGCGCACATGGTCGAAATCGTATTCGAGATTGATACTGTTGTTGCGCTGCACCTCCACGATATAGTCTTTGTGCCACTTGCCGTCCTCCGAGGTTACGATATATGTCTGCGGGAACTCGAAGTTGCGCAGTGTGCCGCTCGGCGGCTCGACAGTGGCTCCCGGCGACAGCTCAAACTCCGGTGCAAGCGCCGTCACAGCCTGATTGTTTTTCACTATCAGGAGCACCTTGGTGTTGGATATGTTAGGCTCACGGTTAAGCACATCACCGGACACAGTCACCTGCACGATATCGCATTCGGCATTTTTGGGCTCTTCCCTGATACACGCAGAGAGTAGTCCGGACAACAGCACAAATGCAGCGATTGATCTAATTGTCATCTGTTTATATTATGATTTGCCAATATTTCACTGACCGACGCCTCTTCCGGCGTCGGTATTTAATCCGTCAAAATTAGTCTAATTATTTCGTGCGACTGGTCAAATGGTCGAAAAAATCGGTAGTGTTAAATATATTTAACTAAAATAAATCATCGTAAAGAAGAATAAAAGGCTAATTTCGCGCCATATTTTACGTGATACAGACAGTACAAATCATTACACAATCATGCCTTGACAAAGGCTTTTACAACAAACTAAACAATTGACAATGAGAAAACTTTTCACCTACGTGCTTGTAGCTGCCGCTGCGATGGCAGGCTTCACTTCATGTAGCGACGACGACAACAACGACCCTCAGCTCTTCGAGCTTCCGGCCGAAAGCAAGACCATGACTCCGTCAAACGGTCTGACATTCGTTAGCAACGGACAGTCGCTCTCCGACGTCACCCTCCAGTACGTGCCCGCCGCCGACGGCAAGAGCGCGATCCTTGACATTTTCGGCAGCAATGCGAGCCGCGCCGAAAGCCCTGTAATAGCTCCGGGCGACGTGCTTCCCGGTGCTGCTTCGGTTAGCATCAACGTGACTCCCAAATTCGAGGCTGACCGTGCGACATTCGAAGGCGACGCAGAGTCGACCTACTGCACTTTCCACTATGACGGCACCATCACCGCCACCACCATTCAGGTCAACTTCACAAACATCGTGATGAAGAACGGTGTGATCATCTCCACCCTCACCTTCACCGATGCCGACGTAGACCACATGCTCGAGCTGACCTACAACGGCGCTCCGCTCATGGGCAAGACGGTGAGCTTCAAGCCCGATGCATCAGACTTCAAGCGTGCGGTGCTGACTCTTGCCGGACAGGCTCTTGACCTGACCGACCTGCTCGCCACCGCACAGCTGCCGGTAGACCTCTCGAAGCTCTCCAAGATACAGACACCCGGAGTGATTCCCGGCACATCGAGCTTCGAGCTGCCCGTAGTTCTCGGCGACGACAATACCTTCAGCGGCTCGGCCGAAACCGCATTCGTAACCTTCAACTACGAAGGTCAGGTCGCTTCCGAGAAACTCGTGTTCAACATCACCGAAGCCAAGCTCAAAAATGCTCCGCTCTCCGAAAACAAATGGTATGTTCCTCACTATTTCTATAATGAAGACACTTGGGAATACGAAGGCAATCCTGTGCATTTCGTATGGGAAAGCAGCGCCAAATTCAACATTGACTTAGGTGGATTGGTGCTGCCATTTCCGCCTGCCGATCTTGTCGGCATTATGCTTCAGATGGGTCTCATACCGCAAGACGATAATGAAACGGCCAGCATAACCCAGATGATCTCACGTTCGCTTAAGACCATTGAATTCCATCCGGACGGCAATATCATCGCAGGCTATGTTGAGAACGGAAAAGTCGGCGGTCCGGTAATACAGTCGCCCGCTGGACTGGCACAATATGTCATTGCATCCGATGGCACTTTACTGCTCTATCTCAACCCTCAGGCTATCATTATGAATGTAATGAAAGCGCAGAACGAGGCTGCTAAATCACGTGCAATCGACTTCTCCAAATATCAGGCTACAATCGACGGACTGGCTGAGATGCTTGCCAGATGCGTCAGCGAGGGCTTCCCTATCACCTACGCCAACGGCATATATAAAGCAGCGACAGAAGAAGGCGAAGATAGCGAATTCATCAATACTGATGACAATCTTTCGGTTTATGCCAACACTGAATTCATTCTCCCGATCCTTAAAGCAGTAGCACCCATCTTCAATGATGAGGAAGTGCGCCAGACAATCATGAACCTTGCCGGACAGAATGAGGATTTTGCAGCAATGGCACCCATGTTGGACGGCATCCTCAAGTCTGTTCCCGATGTCGTCGAGGGTACTACCAAGATCGAAGCCGGTATTATCCTTACTAAAAACGAACCCATCGTTTCCGAAACTCCCGCTGAATAATCCAGCGATTATTTCTATAATGAGAGGCTGCCCGTCAACGACGGCGCAGCCTCTCTGCTTTCATTATGCCGGGGCATCGGGTGAAGGCTACCAGCTGCCGTGCTCCTGCTTATGCTCCCTGAAGTCGTGCTTCCTGTCGGTAAGCGCACTGCCCTGTCCCCACCAGTCCTGGTGGCGGGTGACACCATACATGGGGTATTTCCTGCCATTGAGATAGAACCCCTTGCCAGCCACGATCTCATAATGACGCAGACCCAACGGCTGAACCACCTCGTCGACCTTGCGGCCATCCTGATAAAGACACGAAACTACTTTATACAGATAAGGATCGGTACGGCCTTGCCACAGATGCGGCTTGGAGATCCGGCGAGATAGCCGTTGACATACACCTCGGCACACGCTCCCACCCCTTCGAAACGGAGATACACTCTCTAATAAAACACTGCAAAACGATCAGATCCATGCGTGCCGCTTCCACAAAGCCACACAAAATCATGGATTATAACAGCCTTCGACATTACCACACCATATATTCGCCATATGCAGTCGCCAACGGAAAGCGTCACTTGGCGTTGTTCCCTGGCGCAGTGACTTCGCACAGAACAACGCCTCTCTGCCGAGACTCAACCTCATCAGGGAAGGGAGTCATTAGATTATTGGATCAGAGCAAACACCCCATGATAAAATTCATCACAAATGTCGTAATGGTGAATTGGTAAATTTAATTATGGAAACGACACGTTTTGACGTTTTCATGTTATACTTTTGCCGTATGAAAAAAAATATGGGACGGTTGATCCGCTACATACTGATAATTCACAAGCTGTCGGGGCATAAAAAATATGTTTCGGCAGAGGCTCTTATCTCATACCTCAATCTTCAAATGGATCTGAGGGGATATGAGGTAGGCATAAGCCAGCGCACTTTACAAAGAGATATAAAAGAGATCGCGGATATGTTTGATGTGGAAATCAAGAACTATCGCGGATATGGATATTATATTGCTGACAGAATAGAAGAAACCGACATCAGATATCAGGAACTTCTGCTCAACTTTGATCTCTTGACTTCCATGAATCAAGTGAGTCAGTCAGTAGGATATATAATTCCCGAGCATCATCGGCCCAAAGGGATTGAAAGTATTCCAGCCATTATTAATGCGATAAAGGAACATCGAATTACCGAGTTTGACTACATCCTTGTAAGAAAGGGCGACAAGATAATTTCAAAGAGAGTCAAACCACATTTTCTAAAGGAATCTCTGGGCTTGTGGTATCTCCTTGCTCTTGATGAACATGATGCTCTCAAAGCATACGGGATAGACCGGATGCGTAACATCCATGTCACGGACACGACATTCAAACGAGACGACTCCATCAACCCGGATGATCTTTTCAAACACAGCTATGGCATTTGGGATGATCCGTCGATACCCATCGAGGATATTGAGCTTTCATATTCTCCGCTGGACGGCAAATTTGTCAAGACGACTCCGTTGCATAGCTCTCAAAAGATTCTCGCTGACAATGACGACGAGTTCAGGATAAGTCTGCGGCTAAGGATTACAAACGATTTCGTCATGGCGCTTTTGTCAAGAAGTGCGTCTCTGACGGTGATTCGCCCTCTGTCACTACTGAAGCGTATAAATGAAATATACAGAAACGCCCTAAAGAGAAATGAGTTATGAGAAGTATGCGAGATTTGATACATGATGCGATATATCCCAACACAAGGGTATATTATGACGCGAATGGAAACTACAGAGGTTCAAGCACGGATATCACTCCATTTTTGACACTCCTTGGCCGTTGTTGGGGGTGGATATTATGGCTATATATTGTCCTGACACCATTGCTGGCGCCGGTATATTTCATATTCGCACACTGGTTCTGCCGGAAATATGACGCCGAGTTTATGGCATCGGATCCAGTAGGCTGGCCGAAGGAAAAGAAATCAATTTTGAAAAATCATAGAAACATTCTTATCGGATGGATAATTTTCATGGTCTATGGCTACTGTATAGATTGGGGGCAGAATGACCTGCCATACAAATATACACAGCCATCTCAGCATTGGGAAGAAGCCACTTACGACCCTGACACCTATGTAGACCCCTATAAACAATACAAAGAAAACAATAACAGATAAAGATATGGCAGCACACAACTCGAAAACATCATTTACTGGCGAGGAACTTACACGGATTATCTCGCTTGTTCGTCAGCTTGAAATGGCTGAACCGTCTAAAAAGAAAGGCATAAGAGAAAATCTTCGTAAAATAGGACTGTATTGGTCCGAAGTCGCTCCGAGAATGCCTTACACAGTTGAAAATCTACGTCTGCTGTTCGAGAGCGAAAAGCTGACACTCCACGAACAAGGGCAATCAGATTCCACCGCCAACAATCTGGCGGATATCTTGTCCGTCAAATCGAAACCACTATCCGATGGAGCTGTGGCTTCCGATATCATCCTTCCGGACAAACATGGGTCGAGAAGCAATTCCGATGAGCATTATGTTATCGACCTCTGCGATGAAATTCTGGGGCAGACTGCAAGCCGTCAGCATCGGTTCGACTTCCTCAGAGGCGATTACGGCACTACACTACCTGTTGACGCTTATTATCCTTCTTTGAATCTCGTCATCGAGTATTATGAATCACAGCACTCCGAATCCACACCTTTCTTCGACAAGAGACAGACAGTCAGTGGCGTATCCCGCGGCGAACAACGACGGATATATGATTTACGACGCCAGGAGGTGTTGCCAAAACATGGAATTAATGTTGTGGTTATTCCATACACCGCTTTTGGATCGACCAAGAAGATTGTCAGGAATCCGCAGTCAGACAAACTTGCGATTATGCGTACCCTCAAAGAAAATGGCAT
>NZ_PUED01000048.1 GCF_003024925.1 Paramuribaculum intestinale | reverse complement strand
AACTTTCTCATGGCTTGATTGGTTCCGTCGCCTTTCACGCAATTATGAAGAATCAACAGAGGTCGCTGAAGAAATGATTGATTTGGCTGCCATAAAAATTTTATTGAATCAAATTTAAACAGTTTCTAAGAAATACGTAGATATAGATAGTCGCTCCTTGTCTAGATCACATAGATGCATCGAATCAATATGTGAATTAGCATCTTCGTTATTTCAAGACTTACCTTCAACCGAAACTTGCACTTGTCTTGAATGTATGGAGCGACGTGATAAGTATGTCGGCTTAAAAGGCGTATTTGCGGTAGCGGAAGATGATATTGAACTTTTTACAGATAAATTCAAGCCGATGAATCTTGTATTCAATCGGGCAGAAAAATCAATAGTCATAGGGAAATGTATGACTATGGGAGATTCAAAGGGAACTGAATCTGATGTAATACTTCTTTATCCAACAGACGAACAATCTAAATTCCTATTCAACAGCCGTAATACGACGTTGGCTGAGATAACACGAAACAAGTTATATGTTGGAATAACTAGAGCTCGTTACTTACTGGGAATTGTGTTTAAGAAGAAACACAAATTCTCCAATAACTTGATTCCGATATGGGAAAACTCAATATCTTAAAACATTATCACATAGTTAAAATGCTATGATCGACAAGAGCAGAATTATTTGGAAAGGAATTGGAATGTTGCTGGCGTATGGGGTAATTATGACTGCGGTCATATATTTCCTCAACGGCTGCTCATTCAACAGGTGGAAAGTCGTGACATGGGCAATGTTCATGGCGTTTGGTATTTGGCAATGCTATCGCTGGTTTCAGAGTAAGTCCGAAGAACTGAACGATAAGGAGATTTGATGACGAAGCTGCGCGGAGTGGTTGAGCATATCACCTACCAGAATCCGGAGAACGGATGGTCGGTGATGAAGGTCAAGGTCAAGGATTATAAGGATCTCGTGACTTTGACAGGCTCACTGTTGGATGTACCCGTCGGGAGCGTGTTGCTCTGCGAAGGGCAGTGGAAGGTGGATGCTCGCTACGGACAGCAGTATGTTGTGGAGTCTTGGGAGGAGGTCATGCCGGCTACCATCTACGGTATCGAGAAGTATCTCGGAAGCGGACTGATCAAGGGTATCGGTCCGGCATACGCCCGCGCCATCGTGTCGCGCTTCGGACTGGAGATCCTCGAAGTTATCGAGAACGACATCGAGCGTCTGCTTGAGGTGCCTCGCCTCGGCAGGAAACGTATGGAGAAGATACGCGAAAGCTGGGAGAAGCAGAAAGACATCAAGGAGGTGATGGTGTTCCTTCAGGGCTATGGTGTCAGCACAGCATATGCCGCCAAGATATATCGACAGTATCAGAAGGACGCAATCAAGACAGTCAAGGAGAATCCTTACAAACTTGCCGATGACATCTGGGGAATCGGTTTCAAAACCGCAGACGGTATAGCATCGAAGATGGGATATGAGAACAACGACCCTCGCCGATGCCGGAGCGGTATTATCTACACGCTCAACCGGCTTGCGGAGGAGGGACACGTCTATGCGGAGCCGGAGCAACTTGTCACCGCCGCCAAGGAACTGCTCCAAGCCGACGAGGAGCCGATACGGAAAGCCATCGCCGACATGATTGAGGCGAAAGACCTTATCGCCGACAATGATGTACTGTACCTGCCGCCGTTCTATCATGCAGAGAACGGTTCGGCAAAACGACTCACGTCTCTTCTCTCGGAGTCACTTTTCTCCGATATGGCTGCCGAGGAAGCCGTGCCATACGGCAATCAGTCTAACAATGGGATTGTCTATGACGAGGTTCAGCAAGCAGCAATAAAACAGGCGTTGGAATCAAAGGTCATGGTGCTGACCGGAGGTCCCGGAACAGGTAAGACCACCACAACGCAAGGCATAATCGCCGCTTTCAAATCACGGGGGATGCAGATACTTCTGGCAGCTCCCACCGGTCGCGCCGCCAAGCGCATGACCGAAGCGACAGGAATGGAGGCGAAGACAATCCACCGTCTGCTGGAATACAATCCGATGGACGGCTACAAGCGCAACGACGAGAATCCGTTGGAAGGTGATGCGCTGATTGTGGATGAATGCTCGATGATTGACATCATGCTCTTCTACAATCTGATGAAGGCGATTCCGGCGAATATGTGTCTGATACTCGTTGGCGACATCGACCAGTTGCCGAGTGTCGGGGCCGGGAACGTGCTCCGCGACATCATCGACTCGCAACGTATCCCGGTGGTGCGTCTCACACGCATCTTCCGTCAGGCGCAGACGAGCCGCATAGTGATGAACGCCCATGCCATCAACGCCGGGCGTTTCCCCAACATCAGCAACGGCAAGGACACAGATTTTTTCTTTATCAAAGCCGAGGATGCCGAGGCGATACCTCAGCTCATAGTCAGTCTTGTACGCGACCGACTGTCACGCGCCTACAGCTACAATCCCAAGGAGATACAGGTATTGACCCCGATGCAGCGCGGCAATGTAGGGGCCGGCAACCTGAACACGGAGCTTCAGAACGCCCTCAACCCCTCCGGGGAGTCGCTGACACGCGGCGGCTACACATTCCGGCGTGGCGACAAGGTGATGCAGATCCGCAACAACTATGACAAGAACGTGTTCAACGGCGACATCGGATATGTCAACGCCGTGGATACCACGGAGCGCACCTTGACCGTTATATATGACGGGCGGCTCGTTGAATACGACGTGTCGGAACTCGATGAACTGACGCTGGCCTACGCCGTGACCATCCACAAGAGCCAAGGCTCGGAATTTCCGGTGGTGGTGATACCCGTGACGATGAAACACTTCGTCATGCTCCAGCGCAATCTCATCTACACCGGCATAACCCGCGCCAAGAAAATCTGCGTGCTCGTCGGCACCACCAAAGCCCTCGCATATGCCATTCACAACCAGACCGTCTCCAAACGCAACACCAAGCTGAAGGAGCGGCTAAATAACAACTGCTTATGAATAAATTCTTATGTTCAACCATATTTTTATCATTGATTATGATTGCAATGGGTTGCAAGTCGCAATCCGTTCGTCATGTCGATGATAGAGTCAAAATCAGTGGAAGGTTGCTCTACAGTCCCGACGGCTCTCCTTTGTGGGGCGGCGTTATAAACCGGGCTTCGGACGGGAATGCATTCATGACCGATGACTCGGGCAATTTTGTGATAGAAGCGCAGCCCGGCGACTCACTGCATTTTTCATTTGTCGGGACCATTGGGAAGACGATCCCGGTCGCGGCAGAGGATTCATCGATGACTGTTTTGCTCGACCCATATGTTCCCGGCCATGATGAATATGTGTTCAGGCAGGAGAGCCTTTATCCTGAGATGGAAGTATCTCTGAAAACCTATGTCCATGACAAAGACGCCCGGATTGGTGTGGCAGTAATCATCAATGGCAAAGACACCGTATCAGTCAACGGCAAGCGTGATTTTCCTATGCTCAGTGTCTACAAATTTCCCCAGGCACTCGCAGTGGCTGACTACTGCCACAAACATAATATTTCATTGAATGATACAATCAGGATTTCAGCCGATGACCTGAATCCCGATACCTGGAGTCCGATGCGCGACAAATATGGCCGGAAAGACATATCTCTTCCGCTCTCGGAGATACTGGCTTATTCGGTTCAGCAGAGCGACAACAATGCCTGCGATGTGTTGTTCCGGCTTATCGGCGGACCGCAGGTCGCCGACAGTCTGATGAAGTGTTTAGGTTATGATGAAATCCACATTCTCAACACTGAGGACGAGATGTACCGTGACCCATATCTCTGTTATGCCAACCGCGCCACACCTTTGCAGATGGCTTCGCTGTTTGACCAGTTCTACCGCCGGGAGATGCGCCATGACTCACGCATACTCGAAGCTCTCGGAGCAATGATGATGTCTTGCAATACCGGGAATAACCGTCTTCCACTTCCACTCATGCCCACCAATGCCATGGTAGGCCACAAGACCGGCACAGGCGGCATGAACAGCCAAGGCCGTATAACCGGGGTAAACGATGCCGGATATGTGTTTCTTCCCAACAAACAAGGTTATGCAATCGCAGTGTTTGTCGCCGATTCCGGCTATGACATGGCAGAGACGGAGAATATAATTGCAGATATATCGGAAATAGTTTTCCAGTCGCTTATGATGCTGGAAACAGTTATTGGCGAATACGAGGACAGAAACGACGGCTCAACGCTGACAATCAGTAAGAAATATAATGGCCGAATTAAGGTGGAAATCGGACTGAACCGCCTTACGAGTATGGATGACGGCGAAGGAGTGCTATCTGATAACGGCCTGACATTTTCCGCCACTGATGCCGCTGGAAATCCGATCTACGGCGAAATAGTCGTTGAAGGCAACCGCGCCATACTTACATTCACTCAATCCACTTGGGAATATCTCCCCAACGGAACAACTTATACATTTCAAAGAAAATGAAAAAGATACTCTTTATATTAGCTATGGTCATAGGTCTGTCGGCTTCATTCGCATCGTCTCAGCAGCGGTGCGACAGACGCCATGGAAGCAGGCCCGGTTATGAGCATCGTGGTAGACATCATCGTTCGCCATACTTCGTCAGTGAAAACAAGGTCTATTTTGACGGCAGAGAGATTGAAGGAGCTTCGGCTTCGAGTTTCTCCATACTGCGCGACGGTTATGCCAAAGACACATGGAATGTCTATTATTGTGGCGCAAAAATTGACGGGGCTTCAAGCAACTCATTCAAGGTATTGGGCTTTGGCTACGCTAAAGACACATGGAACGTCTATTATGACGGTGGCAAGATCGAGGGTGCTTCTTCCGATAGCTTTAACATCCTATCCGATTGGTATGCCAAAGACACATGGAATGTATATTTTGACGGAAAGAAAATCAACGGAGCCTCCCCTGACAGTTTCAAGGTGCTTCGTGACGGCTACGCCAAGGATAGATGGAACGTGTATTTCGACTCGATAAAGATTGAAGGGGCTTCCCCTGACAATTTCAATGTACTCCATGACGGCTACGCCAAGGACACGTGGAATACTTACTATTTTGGAAGAAAAATTGACTGAACATGAGACACATGACAATCAAAAAGCGAGTGGAACTCAGCTCTTACTGCTGGATAATCTCAGCACTTTCGACTGCATTGATGTGTGGTGTATTTGTATATGCCCTGAAACGTCCTGACAATGGTTTGGCCGTATGGATATTGGGGGCTGCAATCGTAGTGCTGTTCCTTTTCACTCTTTGCTATATGCCACTGTCAATCTCGGTGGACAAGGAAAGTCTGAACATCAACCGACCGCTTAAAATCAAATCCATCCCGTTGCCAGAAATCACGGATGTAAGAATGTGCGCTCCGACTATGGGCACAATCCGAATCTGTGGCAGCGGCGGATGGTTCGGATGGTATGGCTGGTTCTCGGAGAAAGACCTCGGAAAGTATTTCGCCTATTACGGCAAGGCCTCAGACTGCTTCCTCGTCACGCTTAAAAACGGAAAGAAATATATGCTCGGCTGCAAGGATGCTCCTGAAATGGTCAAAGCTATAAACAATAGAATAGGAAATTAACCAATATGCTTCATACATTTTTTTTTAGTCCATCGGACACGACACGCAGATACGCCAAGGCTATGACAGAAGCCTTTGGCGGAGACTCACAACTGATTGACCTGACTCACGGGCCATGCGAAGTGGAGTGTGACCTTATCGACGGAGATACCGCACTACTGATTTCCCCGGTATATGCAGGGCGCATCCCGCCTATGGCAGCAGACCTGTTCCGACAGATTGACGGACATGGAATGAAGGCGATTGTTGCCGTCATTTACGGCAACCGCGACTATGATTATGCCTTGCTCGAATTGGCTGACATTGCCGTGGAGGACGGTTTTGAGGTAGTGGCCGCCGGAGCGTTCATCGCCCAGCATTGCATATTTCCGAAGGTAGCCAATGGCAGACCGGATGCTTCGGACATGGCGGTTGCCACTGATTTTATCAAAAGAGCCAAGGAATCCGGCAAGCTGGATATCTCGACAATCAAGGGGAATCGTCCTTATAAGAAGCCCGGTGCGGTGCCGCTGCGACCGCAGACAGATGAAAGCGTCTGCCGCACCTGTGGAGTATGTGCCCGCGAGTGTCCGACCGGGGCCATCGACCCTGTGACATTGGCAACAGACAAGGAAAAGTGTATCACTTGCTGCCGTTGTATTGCAGTATGCAGCAGTCATGCCCGTAAGTTCAAGGGTATCATGTATGCCACAGCCGGAAAAATTTTCTACGCACAGAACTCAAAACGCCGCGAGCCAGAACTATTCCTCTGACAGTGAACATCGAGCAATTTCGCGATTATTGCCTGTCGATGGACGGAGTGACGGAGAAAACACCCTTCGGGAAGTTTGCGCGCCGCTACGACTCGCTGCTGGTATTCTATGTTCTTGACCATATGTTCTGTATGGTGGACATGGAAGACTTTACATCGGTGTCGTTCCGTTCCACCGATGAAGAGATCGCTAAGATTACAGAGCATTATTCGGCAGTGACAACACCGGTCAACAAGGCGATGAAGTTCTGGCTGAGGGTGAATCTCAATGAGGACATGCCCGACAGTGAGATATATTCCTGCGTCCGCCAAGCCTACGAAATAATCAAAGAGAAATATTCAAAGAAACATAGAGACTGAATTATGGCAAAAAAAGTATTGATTCTGTCGGGCAGTCCCCGACATGGAGGCAACTCCGACACACTCTGCGACCAGTTCCTCAAAGGAGCATCCGAAGCCGGCCACGAAGTAGAGAAGTATTTCATATCTGCCCACAACATAGGCTACTGTTCTGCGTGCTACTATTGCAGTTCGCACGACGGCGTCTGCTGCAAGAAAGATGACATGAACGCGCTTATGCCGAAGATTCTTGATGCGGACGTTCTCGTTTTCGCATCGCCTGTCTACATGTATTCCGTATCGGCACAACTGAAGGCGGTGTTCGACCGCATGGTGGCGAAGTATGAAGTGATCCGCGACAAGGAACTTTATTACATAATGACCGCAGCAGAAGATGAGGAACACACAATGGACACTGCACTTGCCTGTATGCGAGGCATGGCCGACTGCATCCCCGGGTCAAAGGAAATGGGTGTTATATTCGGCAAGGGGGTATATCAGAAAGGAGAAATCCTGGATACTCCCTATATGCGGCAGGCTTACGAAATGGGAAAGAACGTATAATAACATGGAAGAAATCAGAATAGACGTAACAAAGCAGACTCCTGAAGAATTGGCTCTTGCCAACGAACATGCACAACTCATATTCAGTTTCAATCACACCATGCCGGGGACAACCGAATATGATGAGTTGATGCACCGTATTTTCCCCTCGATGGGAGAAGGCAGCAGAGTCATAGCTCCACTTACAGCCGTCAGACCCTACATGGTCAAGATTGGCAGAAACGTTGTGGTAATGCCCGGATGCCTGATGATGTCAGCCGGAGGCATAACAATCGACGACGGGGCGCAAATAGCCGCCAACGTGCAGCTCATATCCAACAATCATGACCTCTATGAACGTCAGGTTATAACCTGCAAGCCCGTTCACATCGGGAAAAACGCATGGATTGGAGCCGGCGCCACAATCCTCCCCGGCGTCACCATCGGCGACAATGCCGTAGTCGGAGCTGCCAGTGTTGTAACCAAGGATGTGGAAGCTGATACAATCGTGGCCGGAAATCCTGCGAAATTCATCAAGCGCATCCCGCCCCGTCCCGAGTGTTCTGCCACCAATGAAGAGTACGAAACAATACAGCTCGGTCTCGACAGTTGCGGAGATTGAAAAATATAACAAGTAATTCGTGCAGCCACGGCAGTATATAGCTATTGACCTGAAGAGCTTTTATGCCTCAGTGGAGTGTGTCGAGCGGGGACTTGATCCGCTCGATACCTGTCTTGTTGTGGCAGATGCGTCACGTACAGAGAAGACGATATGCCTTGCGGTATCACCAGCATTAAAAGAATATGGCACAGGCGGCCGTCCGCGCCTTTTTGAAGTAGTCCAGAAAGTGAAGGAGGCAAACTATCGACGTGGGCGGCAGGGAAAGTCATACTCTAAAGCAGTATTGTATTCACACCCGGAGATTGCAGTAGATTATCTTGTGGCCCCGCCGAGAATGGCTCACTACATTGAGTATAGTACCCGGATATATAATGTCTATCTCCGATATATCGCACCGGAGGATATTCATGTCTATTCCATTGACGAGGTGATAATGGACGTGACGGCATACCTCAAAACTTACGGTATGACCGCTCACGAGCTGGCGATAAAGATGATTCGAGAGGTGCTGGCTGAAACCGGTGTAACGGCAACAGCAGGTATCGGAACGAATATGTATCTCTGCAAGATTGCCATGGATATTGTCGCCAAGAAGATGCCGCCTGACAAAGACGGTGTCCGTATTGCAGAACTTGATGAGATGTCATATCGCCGTCAGCTGTGGGAGCATACACCGCTCACGGATTTCTGGCGCGTAGGACGCGGTATTGCCAACCGTCTCACACCATACGGAATACTGACGATGGGCGACATTGCCCGTTGCTCAATCGAGCATGAGGATTTTCTGTATAAACTGTTCGGAGTGAACGCAGAGCTTCTGATTGACCATGCCTGGGGCTGGGAACCGGTCACAATGGACTATGTGAAATCATATCGTCCGGAAGCGAAGAGTATCAGCAGCGGGCAGGTGTTGACCTGTGCATATACTTCTGCACAGGCGAGAAATGTGGTTCTCGAAATGGCTGACAGTGTATCGCTCGACCTTATTGACAAACGTCTTGTAACTGACCAGCTCGTTCTGACCGTTGGCTACGATATAGAATCATTGACAAGACTGGAGATTAGGGCAAAGTATAACGGCAAGATCACGACCGACCATTACGGCAGACAGGTTCCGGTACATGCCCACGGCACAATTAACATCGAGCACCCGACATCATCCGGAAAGATACTGACTGAGAAAGTCGCTGAGTTATACGACAGGATAATCAATCCAGACCTGCTTGTGCGACGCCTGACACTATCAATCAATCGCCTGATTCATGAGGAAGATGTGAAATCAAGGCCACAAGCCATGCAGCTCGATCTGTTCACGGATTATGAGGAGTTGAAGCGACAGCAGGAAGCGGAGGAAGCTGAACTTGCCAAGGAGCGGCGCAGGCAGGAGGCAGTCCTGAAAATCAAGAAGATGTTTGGAAAGAATGCCATTCTCAAAGGGCTTAACTATGCCGATGGAGCCACGCAGCGCGACCGTAACCAACAGATAGGAGGACACCATGAGTAGGTATGACGATATAATCAATCTTCCGCACCATGTGAGCAAAACACGGACACCCATGTCTATGGAGAACCGTGCGGCCCAGTTCGCACCGTTTGCAGCCTTGACCGGACATGATGCTGCCATAGCCGAAACCGCCAGACTCACTTCCGAGAAACCGGAGCTGTCAGCGGAGGAACTTGACAAGTTATCCCGCCGACTTGTCTATGCGATAGAGAAAGAAGCGACAATCAGGATAACCTATTTTCAACCGGATACACTCAAGCAGGGTGGAAGCTATTGCCAGGCAGAAGGAAAAATTAAGAAGATAGATGAAATAGATGGTCTGATTATACTCTATGACAAGCAATTCATTCCACTCGACTGTGTGATGAGTATAGAGGGCAATCTGTTCAACGACATTGAATTATAATCCACGCATCGCGGCGTAGGTCAGCGAGCCTTGGCAATACTTCGTTAGAGTCCTAGCTCGCTTTTCACTTATTGCTCTTTCTTGGAACTCCAATAGGACATATCACGCGGAATATATGTTTTCTCGCCTCCGCTTCCAAAAGGATAATCCGATACATCCTTGTTAAGATATGGAGAATCTGATTGTATGTCTCCTTCAAATATGTATCTTGGAGGATTATATATCTCTCCGTTCTCTCCAATAGAAGTTTTAGTACAAGTATTGACCTTAATCACAATTCGTACAATACCTCTGTATATGCCCAATACATATTGAACCTGGTGAGCTTTTGCGTCACTCAATTTCCAATATTTTCTTGCGCTCTCGTAATCATCAGCACGACGATAAATACCCTTGGCTTTTGATTGTTTATATGTTTTGTTAAGGCTCACCAAGAGAAGTTTATCGCCGGGAATTGGCTCTATCTTCTTACAGTCATAAAGTATGTTGATTTCTTCTTCAGTTTTAATACCCTCGTTCCACTGATGATGACCTTTGACTAAATTTGTGAGTATATTTTCCCGATTGAAAGCCTCGTATGTCAACAAATCAATAATAGTCGATTCGACAAGATAAGCTTCATGCTCCGAAAGATTATGCCGAATAATATAGTATTCCACCTCCATATTGGCTGAGTGAATATTTCTTATCGTTGAGAGTTTAAGACTCTCATCATTTTCGTTAAGAGAATCTTCTGCGTGTTGGAATACTCGGTCTCCCGAACCTTTTCCGACATAGAATATCTTTTTGTCTCGCGGATCAACGAGCGCATAGACGTAGAAGTTAAGAGCCTCTTTTACGCTCTGCTTGAAGAATTTTTCCATATCATTTCTTCTTTGGTAGTCGGATTTTGCCGTTCTCAGATTCCCATGCCTCGATATAGGAGATCAGAGCTTCGGAGATAACATCTTTCAGGAGTGAGCCTTCGACAAGGGAGATATACTTGACCTTGCGGATCATTTCGGGGTCAACAATGAATGTAGCCCGGACTTCGTTTGTCTTGGAGCTGGACTCGCCCTTGCGCGGACGGCCTACATTCCGTCGACGGTTTGCCTCCAGATTGGCTTTCATTTCCTCTGTCACTTCAGCTGCCGTTGCCTCGGACTGTTCGATAGTCGGAGCTGCTGGTTCTGTGGGTCGCGCCTCGCCCATTATGCCGTTCATCAGCGAAGCTAAGTTCTTCTTTGCCATGGTGCTTTCTTTATGATTAATCCACTTGCCTACTATGATATAAGTAGGCAAGTAGTTTTGTTGTCTTTATTATTGATAATATAGTTTACCTATTTCTCTTCTCTTGCGATTATCTCCTCGGTCAGAGCCATGTAGTCGACCGCTCCATTGCTCTTGGGGTCATACTCATAGATTGACTGACCGGAAAGAGGCATTTCGGCAAGAGTGATGTTCTCACGGATTTTGGTCTTGAACACCTTGTCGGCATACCGGCTTTCAATCATCTTGACCACCTCCTTGTTGAGATTACGGTTGTTGAAACGTGTGAAGAATACTCCACCTAATTCAAGAGCCGGATTGACACGTCTGCGGACTTCGCTCACCACATCGTCAAGCATGGCGAGACCTTTCATCGGAAGAGCCTCGGCGGTCAGCGGTATATAGAGCCTGTCGGAAGCCACAAGCGCATTGGTGGTGACGATGCCGAGCGACGGCGGACAGTCGATGATGATATAATCGTACTTGTCGATATGGTCTGCAAGCAGTGATTTGAGGATACCTTCCCTCGCAATCTTGGTTGCCATGTCGATTTCGGCTCTTGCCAGTTCAAGGGACGCCGGAACAATGTCAAGGTTCTTCCTGACATTGACGATTGGAAGCGGAGCGTCCTTTACAAGAGAGTCATACACGCTGGTCTCCGGCTCTTCGTTTTGCGTCAGCGTGAACGTGAGGTTCTGCTGTGCGTCAAGGTCGATCAGCAGAACCTGCTTCCCAAGGATGGCAAGTGCGTCACCGATAGACGCGGTAGAGGTTGTTTTTCCTACGCCTCCCTTGTGGTTGGCGATGGTAATTATCTTGGTTTTCATATACTTCTCGTTTTGTATTACAAAGTTAATAAATTCTTTTGATACTTAGTTACTATAGTATAATATTTTTAGTTTACCTATTTATTCCGAATAAATCCGCCCCTGCCTCACGGCAGAAGACGGATTTGGAATTTATAAGGAACTATTATGCTGAAGCCCTCGCCTTGATGAAGCGGTGGGCGTTGGCGTTAACAAGTTTCACAATGCGGTCATGCAGTTCGGTATTGGTATTGCAAACCCCACGGCTCTGAATGACCTTGTTCTCCGTAAGTGAAAACTCGACGGTCTCGATGCGGTTGCCGTCCTTGTCATGAGCCGACAGAATGAGTGAGTCCTCACGGCTGTAGTAATTGCACTTGAACACGCAATGGTGCATAGCCTCTCCCTCGTTCTGATAAGCCTCTATGCTGTCAAGAACTGAAACCTCGATGTCCTTGTCCCTGATGACAATGCCGAAGAAGCATGATTTGGTCTGATAAAACCTCTTTTCCTCCTTTTTAGCCTTGGCAAGTTCCTCGGATTTTCTGCGCTTCTCATCTGCGGAAGTTACCTTGTCGAGCCAAAGGTCATGTGCCACCTTTAGATTTACGGGGCAGATATATTTGGCGTTGCGTGTGTCCTTTCCTGCCTTGTCAAGTAGTTTGATAAGGTCGCACCACAATCCGTAATCCTTAATCTGATAGCCGTTGCGCATGGCAATCTTATGTGAGTTCCAGCACTTGTCAAGCATAGACTTGTTGGAGAGAAAATACTTTACCGCTCTATGGTTTCCGGCTTTCATAAGTGTCTCAATCCTTGTGTCGGTCAGAAGAGCCTTCATCAGTTCAAATGGGTGGCAGTCGGGCAATGCACCTTTCATGCCGTTTCGCCTCAGTTCCGGAATTGCCTTGTATCTCGGATAGTGCCACGTGTTGGCTATGATGTGATGAACGTCCGACATATTCCGGAGTTCTATCTCCGAACCCCAGTTGAAACAATCACGATAATATCCTATTGTCCTTGCCTTTGATGTCAGTGCTGTCTGCCCCTTGGCATTGAGCCATAGACGGCACACCTCCACATTATAAAAGTTCAACGGCTGACTTTTCTTAAACTCCACGGTCAGAATAAACACACGTTCCACCTGCAAACCGTCGATAGTGTCAAGGACAGCAAAGTATGTGCTTTCCTTATGAGTGCGATTGAGGGTGTCTTTTATCATCAGTCTGTGTCCGCAGTGAGGGCATACGACATACTTGCCCTTTCCCTCATGTCGGAACTTATGACCGCAGTCTCCACAAGTGGTAAGACCGCTCGGCACTCTGAAAGCCGGATGGTTGAACAGATTTTTCACTCCCCACTCTGTAACCTTGGGGTCAATGGCGGTCAGCCTCACATTTGAGGCTGCCACCTGCTTCTCGAATGATGTACGTGCTTTCATGGCTTAAAAATCATCGCCAAAGAGTGATAATTCGGGTTGCTTGTTCTCCTGCGGTTTTACCGCCTTGGGCTTGGAGTTGCGTGACTGCAACTTGCGGAGTTCTTCATCTTGGAAGCGTTTGAGGGCAATGGCTTTCTGCTCTTCCTTTTCCTCCTCGGTCAGTTCTATGTGGTGGTTGACCACTACACCGCATGTCATGGGTTTGCCGATTTCGATGTCAGGCTCATCTATGACGTGTACCGCCATTGAAAAAATCTCATCATCGGTAAAACCGCAACATCCCGATGCCTTGACCTCATTGAGAATGTATGTCGCTATGTCCTCGATAGTGCGAGTGGTGGTTTCGTACTTGGCACGGAAGAGTTCATTGCTCTCCGCTCTCTTATCAAGATATGACTTGATAACCTGCTTGAAATGTTCTGTTCCTTTCATCATAGTTCCTTATGTTTGTGAGTTCGATTCTTTTCCCTTTTTGTTAGAAGCTCGTTTGAGCTTCATCGGTCGGGAGAACCGTTTTCGTGCAAGTGATTCAGCGGCCAATAGGGTGGATAAGGCAAGTGTGCAGTCAGAGGGCGCGGACGGAATACCCAATTTTTGGCAGAAAAATTGCGGAAGGCTGCCGTCAAGCCCTCCGACCGCAAGCGCAGCGGCACTTGATGTTCCTCCCGACCGATGTACCTTTGCACAGAAAACGTCTCCGGCCATGACGCTCAAAGCGTCTTCAAAAACAGATTCCAAATATTTTCGTAGTCACCTCTGGATAAAGGTTTTCACAAGACAGCAACCAATGGCAATGTAAGCGTGCGGAGCGTAGTCGGAGACACGATTTCTTTGCCATTGGTTGCATAGGCATCGTCATATTATCTTCCAAAACAGCAACGGTTCAGACTCTTTGCCGCAGGTTTTGAGTATTGGGCGTTGGCATAGTCTCCGTTTTCAGACATGGTTTCAAAGACCGTCAGCAATGCGGATATGATTTTGAAGTGAAGCCAACGGCGTAACCTCAATGTCATATCGGCATGGCTGACGTGTCGGTACCAGCCGTCATTACCACCCATGACATCGACCGCACCGGCTCGGTGAGCATCACGGAGTCTGGCGGTCGGGAAGCCTTCAAAGACAGGCCGTAATGCACCCGGCGCCACGTGTAACATGGTCAGTCGGGAGCATAGGCCGGCGCTGCGTGACCCACGTTTCCACCAGATTCCAGCTCAGTCAGTCGCAAGTGCCAACCTGCGACCGACAAGAGCTGTAGAAGTCTTCATTTTCATACAAATCTTCCAAGGACTTCGGCAAGCCACATTCTTAAACGAAGTCTGAGAATGTCTGGGTTGCCGTACCGGTCTACGTTTTCAGACATGATTTCAAAGACCGTCAGCAATGCGGATATGATTTTGAAGTGAAGCCAACGGCGTAACCTCAATGTCATATCGGCATGGCTGACGTATCGGCACCAGCCCTTATTGCCATCAATGACATCGACAGCGCCGATTCGGTGAGAATCACGGAGTCGGGCGGTCGGGCAGTCTTCAAAGACAGGCCGTAATGCACCCGGCGCCACGTGCAACATGGTCAATCGGAAGCATCGACCGACACTTTAAGACATAGTTATTC
>NZ_PUED01000047.1 GCF_003024925.1 Paramuribaculum intestinale | reverse complement strand
CCTACCGGGTCGAAGTGGACAGGGACGGAATCACGATAGAGGCTTCGCGACCTGCCGGATTTTTCTAGGCCCTGCAGACCCTCCGACAGCTTATGCCCTACGACGTGTCGCGCAGCAGCGCCTCACTGCCGTTTGTGACTATCGTCGACAAACCTCGTTTCGGCTGGCGCGGATTCATGCTCGACGAAGGACGCCACTTCTTCGGCAAGGATGAAGTAAAAAAAGTGCTCGACATGATGGCAGCCCACAAAATGAACCGTTTCCACTGGCATCTGACCGAAGATCAGGGATGGCGTATAGAGATCAAACAATATCCGCTGCTGACGCAGGTGGGCGCGAAGCGCAAGAGCAAAAGCCTCGGATGGGCACAGCTCGAACCCGACACCCTTGACTATGACGGCTTCTACACCCAGGACGACATACGCGAGATTGTGGCATACGCCAAGGATCGCTTCATCCACATAGTGCCGGAAATCGACATACCCGGTCACACCCAGGCCGCAGTGGCATCCTACCCCGAAATACTCGCCTGCGATCCGGAAAAGCCCCACGAAGTGTGGCGCTATCAGGGCGTATCAACCGACGTCATGAATGTCAGCAATCCGGCAGCTGTGAAGATGTCGACCGACATTATCGACGAACTGATACCGCTCTTCCCCTTCCCGTATCTGCATCTTGGAGGCGACGAGTGTCCCACCGACAAATGGGAACAGAACAGCCAGTGCCGCGCGCAGCTCGACTCAATAGGATCGGACAACTTCCGCGACCTGCAACTCAACTTCTACCGCCAGATCGCAGCCCATATAGCCGCAAAGCCCAAGTCCGAACAGCGCCACCTGATATTCTGGAACGAAGTGCTCCACGGCAACACCGACATGCTTCCCTCCGACATCACCATCATGGCATGGATAGGAAAGCAGCCCGCAGAGAAAGCCGCCATGGAGGCCGCACGACGCGGCATGAACGCCATACTCACACCGCAGATTCCCTACTACATCAACCGCAGACAGTCGAAACTCGCCACTGAACCGGTGTCGCAAGGCGCCGGAACCGAAAATCTTGAGGCCGTCTACAACTACGTGCCCATGAACGGAGTTCCTGCCGAACTGGCCGACAAATATATGGGCATACAGGCCAACTTCTGGAGCGAATACGTCATCACGCCCGAATTTCTCGAATATCTCATGATGCCGCGTCTGTCGGCTGTGGCCGAAGCAGCCTGGACCCCGCAGGAATGCCGCGACTACACCGACTTCCGCAACCGCATACGCACCCTCAAGCCGATGCTCGACGCAGCCGGATGGAATTACGCGCCCCACGAATTCGTCAACGATCCCGACAACCAGTCAGCCATCGACGCCGACTGACCGCAACAGCCACCGACAACCGCATTTCACAACCTCCTGAAAGATGAACGAAGACGCATTGAGCCAACTGTATCTCAAGGATACGGCATTTCAAAACCTCATGCAGAAGCGCATTTTCAATGTGCTTCTCGTGGCATCGCCCTACGATGCGTTCATGATGGAAGAGGACGGCCGCATAGAGGAACAGCTCTACTTCGAATACGTCGCCCTCAACCTAAGTTCGCCACCGCGCATCACACAGGTGGCCACTGCCGAGGAGGCCGTTGAAATGATGCACCACAAGCATTTTGATCTCGTGATCATGATGCCCGGCATGGATGTCAGCGAAACGTTCGCGGGCGCCCGGATCATCAAGGAGATGAAGCCCCATATGCCCATCGTGGTGCTGACTCCCTTCTCCAAAGAGGTGTCGCGGCGGCTGGCCAACGAAGATCTCGGATGTGTCGACTACGTGTTCAGCTGGCTCGGCAACGTCGACCTGCTGCTGGCAATAATCAAGCTGCTTGAGGACCGGCTCAATGCCGAGAAGGACATAAACGAAGTGGGCGTTCAGCTCATCATGCTTGTGGAGGACTCCGTGCGGTTCTACTCGTCGGTACTTCCGACGGTCTACAAAAACCTACTCAAGCAATCCTACGAATCATCGACCGAGGCGCTCAACAAGCATGAGCAGATGCTGCGCATGCGCGGACGCCCCAAAGTGATGCTTGCCCGCGATTACGAGGAGGCCATGGACATATACCGACGCTTCGGCAGCAACCTGCTCGGGGTGATCAGCGACGTATCGTTCAAACGCGACGGAGTGAAGGACATCCATGCCGGGCTGAAACTGGCAAGCTTCCTGCGACAAAACGACCCACACCTGCCCATAATCGTCGAATCGTCCGACTCCGACAATTCCGATCCTGTGATGCAGCTCGGATGCGTGTTTATCGACAAGAACTCCAAGAAACTTCCTGTAGATCTTGGAGCCGCGATAAAAGACAAGTTCGGCTTCGGCGACCTCGTGCTCCGCGACCCACGCACCGGCAGCGAGATCATGCGCATCCAATCGCTCAAGGATCTGCAATACCGCATTTCCGACATCCCCTCGGAAGTGTTGCTCCACCACGCCTCTACCGACGATATTTCGCGCTGGCTCTATTCCCGCGCACTGTTCCCGATAGCCGACGTGGTGAAAAGCCACCGCTTCTACTCGCTCGACGAAGTGCCGGCCGTGCGACGCCTGTTTTTCGATCTCATCGTGAAATACCGCAAGATGAAAAACCGCGGCGTGGTGGCCGTGTTCCGCAAAGACCGCTTTGACCACTACTCCAACTTCGCCAGGATCGGCGAGGGATCTCTTGGAGGCAAAGGCCGCGGCCTTGCATTCATCGACCAGATAATCAAGAAGCACCCTATCTGCGACAATCTCGACGGCATCACCGTCAGGATACCGCGCACAGTGGTGCTCTGCACCGACATATTCGACGAATTCATGGCCACCAACGGACTTTATCCGCTGGCACTGAGCGACGCCCCCGACGAAACCATATTGAAATATTTCCTTCAGGCACGTCTGCCCGAACGCTTGATAGAGGACTTCTTCGCACTCTTCGAAGTTGTCGACAAACCACTGGCAATACGCAGCTCCAGTCTGCTCGAAGACTCGCATTACCAGCCTTTTGCAGGCATCTACTCCACCTACATGGTGCCGCGCGTCACCGACCGCTACGAGATGCTCAAGATGCTTTCCGACGCCATCAAGGCTGTTTATGCATCGGTATTCTATGCCGACTCAAAGGCCTATATGACAGCCACCTCCAATGTCATTGACCAGGAAAAGATGGCTGTCATAATCCAGGAAGTCGTGGGCGAGGAAGCCGGAGGATACTACTTCCCGTCGTTTTCAGGCGTAGGACGCTCGCTCAACTACTATCCCATAGGGCACGAACAGCCCGAGGACGGTGTGGCCGAACTGGCCGTCGGACTCGGAAAATATATCGTGGACGGCGGAATGGGACTACGCTTCTCCCCGCGTCATCCCGAATCCGTATTGCAGACCTCGGAGCTATCTCTGGCGCTGCGCGACACACAGACACGCATGTATGTGCTGTCGACCGGCGACACCCCCGTGGACTTCAGCGTCGACGACGGCTTCAACATCGTCAAGAAATCCGTGCAGGACATAGCGCCCACCGGAGCATTGCGCTGGATGACATCGGTCTACGACTACCGCGACAATGTGCTCCGCGATAACGACGCCGGCGAAGGTCGCCGCGTAGTCACGTTCAACAATATACTGAAACACAAAGCCTATCCGCTGGCCGAGGCGCTCGACTTCATGCTCACCACCGGACAGAGGGAGATGTGCCGCCCGGTGGAAATAGAGTTTGCCGGAACCATCGACCGCTCCGGACAGGGTTCGAAAGGCCATCTCTACTGGCTGCAGATCCGCCCGATAGTCGATCGCAAGGAACTTGTCGACGAACACCTGCTCGAACTGTCCGACGACCAGCTCATCATGCGCTCCGACACGGCGCTCGGCCACGGCACGATCGACAGCGTCAGCAAGATCGTGTATGTCCGTCCCGAGAAATTCTCCTCGTCCAACAACCCATTCATAGCCCGCGAAATCGAGAAGATCAACCGCCAGATGACTGCCGACGGCGACAATTATATTCTTGTCGGCCCCGGACGATGGGGATCGAGCGACACAGCGCTCGGCATTCCCGTGAAATGGCCGCAGATCGCATCAGCACGGCTCATCGTGGAGTCGGCCGTGGGCGACTATCGTGTGGAGCCGAGCCAAGGCACACATTTCTTCCAGAATCTGACTTCGTTCGGCGTAGGATATTTCACGATCGATCCGGCATCGGGCAACGGTTTTTTCAATGTCGGCATCCTCGACTCGATGAAGGTTGATCTCGAAACGGAGTTTGTCAGAGTCGTCACATTCCCCTCACCGCTGGCCATCGGCATCAACGGCAAGAAAGGGATAGGAGTAGTGGCTCTTCCGCCGACTGACAGTCAAAGCCAATAACACGAAACAACGCATTGCAATGTCATTCATAAAATCCATAAGACGCTCACTCGGCATAAACTTCGATTCCGACGAGGAAGAGAAGCCGACCGAAAACATAATGCATGAGGAGCCGGCCCGGGCCACAAAGCCCGAAACGGCCGATGACCACGGCATCTCCGAATGCCGTCCTCCATGCCCGGCCGACGACAATCTGCCAGCCGACATGCTCACCGCTGTAGTGGAACTGTTCAATTCCACACAGCCTGAATTCGTCAGCCGTTGCATCGACACCGATGCTCAGAAACAGTTTCTGCTCGAACGCATAAACGCAGATGTGGCCGAACGGATCCGTCGGGCCATCAGGCGCGCCCATGAAATGGGACTCAAAGAGTGGGAAGAAACCCGTCGTAAACTCATAGAGGAGGTAGAGGATCTCCGACAGCAGAAACAGCAGCTTGAGCAGCGACGCGAGGAATCAAAAGGTGAACGCCTGAGCAACCAGCGCCAGAAACGCGCCATGACCGAGCGTATCAATGACCTTGAGTCAAAGGTCAACACCCTTGAGGCCGAAAAAGAGCAATTGCTGCTCGAAAACCGCAGCATGGCCAACCGCCTGCGTGTAGCAGGTGTCGGTGGAGAAGGTGCCGTGGATCCGAATGTCACCACACATCTGGTCGACGAACTTGAGAAACTTCGCGAGGAGAACGCCGGCACCGAAGATCTTCGCCTACAGCTGGATGCAGTCAAGCAACAGCTCGCTACCGTCACAGAAGACAAACAAAGGCTTGCCGAAGATCTCAAATCGCATCTATACACCGAAAAGGAATACTCCAGAATCAGACAACAGGCCGAGAAGTCGGAGTCCGCACTCGAGATAGCCCGCAAGCAGACCGAACAGCTTCAGGCCGACCTGCTGCAACGCGACGACATCATACGCAATCTCAACGACCGTCTGGCCGACGCGCTGCGCGAGGCCGACCGTCTGGCCAGCCGCGACGCCAACGACATGTCGCACCTCGAACTGACCGAGATTCCCGACATCATACCCCAACCGGCAGCCGCTGCCTCAGAAATCGCCGATCAGCCGCAACCGGTGCAGAAAAAAAAGCGCGGACGCCGCAAACGCAGCGAGGCAACGCCGCAACCAAAGCGTTTCAGTGCCATTGACGAGCTGATGGACTCCACCGACTGGTTTGACTCCACCCCTCCCACACGCCAGGAAAAGCCCGACAAGAACGACGACGACTTCGGCTACAAGGCTCCACCTAAGAAAACACCTCCCGCCGACGACGACAAGCAGCTGTCGCTCTGGTAAGAGATTGTCTAAAATTCATATCACTTTGCTTTTGAGAGTCTTTCCAGCGTCTTTTTGTTTGTTCTTCGGTCATGTAGCTACGGCTACACTCCCTCATCACAAACAAAAATCCATCTGACAATCCTTCTCAAAATCCGTATTATATAAATTTAGACAATCTCTAAGATCCTCGACAAGTCACACGATATCATTTATCACCAACAAGTCAACAAAATCATATACATAAAATGACACTCCGCAATATTATAACAGCCACAGCCGCTGCATTCACACTCACGGCCACAGCCGCCGGCGTAGCCGACTTCAAGGACATAGACCGCTATCTCGGTCCGGAACACTACTGCACGGCTCCGCGATCGTTCACCTACACATCCGACGGAGCATTCTACCTGCAGCTCTCCACCGACGGCAGGAAAGTGGTGAAATACGATACCCGCACAGGCAAAGAGGTGGAAACCGTAGTGGATCTCGCCAAAACACGTGAGAATACCATCGATCACATCGACGGCTTCAGAATGAGTCCTGACGGACGCAAAGTGATGGTATGGAACGAAACATCCTACATATACCGCCGGTCATTCACCGCCAGCTACTTCATCTACAACCTCCACTCACGCGAGCTCAAGCCGCTGTCGACCAATCATCCGCGTCAGCAGGCACCGATTTTCTCGCCCGACGGACGCATGGTGGCCTTCGTCGACAAAGGCAACATATATCTGTGCAAACTCGACTTCTGGACCGAAGTCGACGTCACGACCGACGGCCGTAAAAACGAAGTGATCAACGGCGTGCCCGACTGGACCTACGAGGAGGAATTCACGACCTCTTCATCAATGACCTGGTCGCCCGACAGCCGTATGCTCTGCTATCTGAAATACCGCGAGGCCGACGTCAGGCTCTTCTCATTCCCGCTGTATGAAGGCTACTGCCACCCCGACAAGAACTATGCGCTCTACCCCGGACAGTTCACCTACAAATATCCGGTGGCCGGAGAGAAAAACTCCACCGTCAGCATCCACTCCTACGACATCGACAACCGTGTGACCAAAGATATCACACTTCCCGACAACCGCATAGAATACATACCCCGCATAGAGTATGCCTTCTCTGCCGAACGGCTGATGGTGACAACCCTCAACCGTGCCCAGACACGCATGGAAATCTACGCCGTCAATCCCCGCTCCACGGTGACCAAGCCCATCCTTACCGAAGAGCACAGCGCCTGGCTCTCGCCGGCCGCCTACGAAAACATCCGGTGGTATCCCGACTTCTTCGTCATCACCTCGTCGCGCACAGGCTACGACCATCTCTACCGCTATGCCTACACAGGCGCTCCGCTCGGCCAGATCACTTCGGGCGAATACGACGTGACCGCCTACTACGGCTATGACGCCAAGCGTGCATGCCACTACATACAGTCGACACGCACCGGCGCCATCAACCGCGTAGTAAGCCGCGTAGATGCCAAAGGCAAAGTCACCGATCTGACTCCGGCAGCAGGCATGGCATCGGCCACATTCAGCCCCGACATGGCATTCTACACCGTCCGCTTCACCGACGTTACCACTCCTCCGGTCTACACCCTGCGCACTTCGGCCGACAAGGACATCAAGGTGCTTGAAGACAACGCCGCCGTCAAGGCACGCTACAGTGCAGAGCCTCACCGCGAGTTCTTCACCATGCAGAGCGACGGCGTGACGCTCAACGGCTATATGCTCAAACCGGCATCGTTCGACCCCACGAAGAAATATCCGGTGGTAATGTTCCAGTACAGCGGCCCCGGCTCGCAGCAGGTGCTCAATGAATGGAACATCGGCTGGATGACCTATTACACCACCCGCGGCTACATAATCATATGTGTGGACGGACGCGGCACTGGCGGACGCGGACGCGCCTTTCAGGATGTCGTCTACCGCAACCTTGGCCACTATGAATCGATCGACCAGGTGAATGCAGCCCGGTGGGCCGCCACACAGACATTTGTGGATCCCCGCCGCATAGGTCTCCACGGATGGAGCTACGGAGGCTATGAAACACTCATGGCGGCTTCACGTCCCGATGCGCCCTACGCTGCCGCCGTGGCTGTGGCTCCCGTGACCGACTGGCGCTACTACGACACCGTCTACGCCGAACGCTACATGCTCACGCCGCAGGAAAATGCCGACGGCTATTTCAACTCTGCACCCATTAATTTTGTTAAGGATGTAAAGTGTCCGCTGCTGGTGATGCACGGCACGGCCGACGACAACGTTCATTTCTCCAACACCGTGGAATACGTCGCCGCAATGGAAGGCGCCGGTCGCTGGTGCGACGTGCTGTTCTTCCCCAACATGGACCACTCGATCAACGGTTGCGGAGCGCAGACTGTAGTGTTCGCCAGAATGCTCGACTACTTCGACCGCAACATGAAGTGAAACGATCTGCAAGAAACCGACAACAACCATTATGGCGACAGACATACAGCACGAAAATCTCGACGGCATATTCCGGCTGTGGCTCAACTGGGTCATGGTGGCCGGTGCCATATCGCTGCTGGTGATACTGTCACTGTGGCTTCCGCCGGCAGCCATGCCGGTTCTTGCCATAGTGTTCCAGATAGGCTTCTTCATGCAGGTTCGGGCCAACCGCCGCAAGAAGATGCCATCGTGCTACATACTGCCTTTCCTGGCCACACGCATCTTTTTCTGGACAGCGGTGGTGATGGTGGCCGTGCTCTACCTCTACTCGCGCCATCTGATAGAAAACATTTTTGACGGCGACACGATCAATGCCGAGATACCGTTTATCACCGTTCTGATCATCGGGCCGGTGGCAGTGGCCGTCACACTTTTCGCCGTCGCCAGAGGAGGCCGTCTGCGCTTCTGCCGTGACTGCAAGATACGCAACGGCTTCCCCGCCGAGCGTGGATTTCTCGGCAATCTGTTCTCTCAGGAAGGCACCTACCAGACACGCATGCTGCTCAATGTATCAGCGTTGGTGACACTCGTCGGATGGGTCTACTATTTTCTCGCCTACGTCAACGTCAACCTCAACGAGCCTGACCGTCTGGTGTTTTTCTGGACTCCGCTGATACTGTTCATCATCACTATCGTGGTGATGGCCGTCAGGTATCTCGGACTGTGCAACTACTACGAGCAACACTTCGAGGGGAGCGGCCAGCAGATGAGGCGTTCGACCATGCTGCGCTACATCATCATAGCCGACAACACCATCGTGCTCCGTAAGCCGCAGTCAGATCCCGACATGGACATGGGTTTCACAGCCGCATGCTACGACACACCGGCATCGCTCGTCATCCCCCACCGGCAGAGCATACCGGACGACGAGGCACACACGCTTTTCAAGGAGATCATGGACGTGGACGCCGACATACGGCCGATGTATGTCACCGACAACGGCAATGCCGACTGTAACATTTTCCATTACCTATGTTTCCTCTCCGAAGAATCGGCTGCAACGCTGGCCGCAAAGCGCCCGGATCTGGAATTCGCGACGATCTACCACATCAGCAGACTCATCGACAGCAAACAGACAGCCAGACTGCTCTCGGCCGAGATATACCGGCTGCACACAATGGCCATGGCATGGAAAACCTACGACACCCACGGCGACAGGCGCTACAAGATCAAGCATTATCAACCTACGTTCAGACTGCGCGATGTCCATAAGTGGCATATCGACTTCAACGATAGCAAATGGCTGTCGATAAGCGAATTCAACGCCGACAGCCCGTTCTTCCGCCTGCGCCGTTTCTGGAAAAAACATATCACCGGCAACGCATGAACACCTCCACAATCATTATCACAGGCCCGACGGCATCGGGCAAGACAGCCAGAGCCGTAGCGCTCGCCCGACGCATAGGCGGAGAGATCATCAGCGCCGATTCGCGCCAGATATACCGCGGGATGGATATCGGCACCGGCAAAGACATGGCCGAATACGGCGACGTAGCAGTGCACCTCGTGGATATCGCTCCTGCCGGCTACAAATACAATCTATTCGAATATCTGCGCGATGCCACAGCCGCCGAGGCCGATATTATCTCGAGAGGTCGCCGGCCGATAGTCTGCGGCGGCACCGGGCTATATATCGAGAGCCTTCTGAAAGGACTCCGGCTGCCACAGGTGCCCCCCGACGAACAGCTCCGCCGGCAGCTTTCAGGCAAGAGCCTTGAAGAGCTTACACATATACTGGCGTCGATGAAAACACTTCACAATGTAACCGACGTCGATACGCCGCAGCGCGCAATCCGCGCCATTGAGATACAGCGGTGGTATGAACTTCACCCCGAAGCCCACGGCGGCGAGTGCGATCCCGAGCCGGCACGATCGCTCATAATCGGAGTGGAAATAGACCGCGAGGCACGGAGGAAGCGCATCGAAAACCGCCTGCGGAACCGCATTGACCACGAAGGGATGATCGAGGAGGTCAAGGGACTTCTTGACTCAGGAATATCGCCGGACGATCTGATCTATTACGGACTGGAATACAAATTCGTCACGCTCTACCTGACCGGACGCATCAGCCGGGAGGAAATGTTCGTGCAGCTTCTTATTGCAATACACCAGTTTGCCAAACGGCAGATGACATGGTTCAGAGGCATGGAGCGGAGAGGATTCACCATCCACTGGCTCCCCTACGACCTCGAAGCCGAAGAGTTTACCGACCGTATCGTCTCACTCACTGCCGAACAGCAATAGCCCATGCGGACCGCTGCGACTCTCCTAATGGCGCTGACTGCCATCGCCGTCAATGCATCACCAATTGACGAGCGCCGCGTGTATCTCGACTCTCTCGATGCAGTTGCCGACACCATGGTCAGCATAAACCTGCCGGAGGGGTTCATGCGCCCAATAGCCATAGAAGCACGCATCGGCTTCGGGCCGACCGGACGCAACACCGGACACCGGCAAGCCAAAGCCGGGCTTATCTGGGGCATGAAGAGTGACGACGACTATCATATGGCGGTAATATCACCCGGAGCAAAAACTCTCGACGACATGATCGACGACCGCTACCTGCATCTCGATGTGATACGTCACACCTCCGCCGGTGACAGTCTGATAAAATCGGTGGAATGCCGCAGCGGCATAAATCCGGCGCCCGGACACAATCATCTTGCCGTAGAGATCGATCGGAGCCGCAAGGAGGCAATCATCAGCATAGGCAAATCATCACTTACGACAATGGCCGTCATAGAGTGCGACGGATCGGCTGAAGGCCGCTTTGCAGTGATGGCCACTGCCGGTGTAAGGCTGCCGCTTGTCGTTGCGGCCTACCGCAGCGTGAATACGGTGCCTGACAGCGGTGTCGACGAAGCAGCCATTCGCATGACCGAACGACGTCCGGACTCACCCATAGGGGTATGGGAATATCTCGACCGCGACACTGATTCGCGACGCGCACTGGCCGGAGGCCGTTACCGGCTCGGAATAATACCGGCAGCCGACGGCGCAGCAGGCGACTACGACATAGTATATCTCGGTGGAGCGGAGGTCAACAGTCAGCGGTGGAAACCCGGAATGATAAAGGGACGGCTTAAAGCCATGCCGTTTGCCGCCCACTGGGATCTGCTATGGTATGACAGCGACATGCGCCTCATCAGCCGCGACATCAACGCATCAATGGAACAGAACTCGATATTGTCGCTCAATTTTCCACTGATGAAATCGACCATAAGATTCTATCGCGCAGACTGATCCTGCTCTGCCGACGGGTAGTAGATCCGCCCCGACCCGATGTCGTAGACCACGCTGCTGTTGAAAAGACCCACCTGGTACGACGTGTCGTCACGCCGAAGCGTGTAAACCCCGTCGGCCGTCACCTCCATTTCCTGCAGATAGCTGTAGAGCGCCATAGGCAGCTCGTTGAACAGCAGATTGTCGGGCAATGTCGTGCCGTTGCCGTCGACCGACAGCCACACTCCAAGCTCAGTAAACACTATCGTGACCGAATTGCGCAGAGCGACGGTGTATTGCCCGTCAGCACCCACCGCCGTGGAGGAAGCCTCCACCCCGGGGAAATACTGCGATACAAACTTTTGGGCACGGTCGGGCATCTCATCCCAGGCCTCACTGCTGCACCCGCACACGGCGAAAGCCACAAGCAATATAAACAGACAGGAAACGTGTTTCATATCTCTTCAACGCTTGCCATCGCCCGACGGTTCCGGAAACCGGATCATTTCACCTCCGGATTCCCCTCAAGCAATCGGTCGTAAAGTTTCTCGTCGTTGATTATCTCAAGCGCACGGCGATAGATCGGATCTATCGGATTGACCACACGGTAATAGATGCTCTGCTCAAACAGGTCGCGTCCGATCAGGCCTTTGACTATCAATTCAATGGCCGGACGGCTTATGGCGAGCTGCGCGGAATCGGGCTTGACGCCCTCACGCTCTCCGAGAGCCGCGATCGAGTCGATCATGGCCTGCGACACCTTGAATCCGCCTACAAACGCATCGGCTGTGGGCCACTCGCTACGAAGTCGGCTGCGATGCTCATCGACGTATGCGAGGGTATAGCGGTTGATCACCGCCTTGGCCACAAGATCGCGGTAGTAGGTGCTGTAGTACGACGTGTCGACCGGCACGAAAGCGTCGGGCATGATGCCGCCTCCGCCATACACCTTACGGCCGTTGCGGAGGGTGCGTTTGAGCAGACTTTCGTCGAAATGCACACTGTCGGCGCTGGCAAACTCTCCGGCCTCGTAGCGGTGGACTATATCAAGTTCGTAGTCCTCGTCCTCTCCCGGCTTGTACGGTTTCTGTATCAGCCGTCCGGAGGGGGTGTAATAGCGTGCGGTGGTCAGACGTATCATCGAGCCGTCGGGAAACGGTATAGGCCGCTGCACAAGCCCCTTGCCGAAAGTGCGACGTCCTACGATCACACCACGGTCGTTGTCCTGCACGGCTCCCGAAAGTATTTCGCTTGCCGAGGCCGAATACTGGTTGACAGTCACCACCAGCCGACCGTTGAACTTCACCGGAGCCTTTGACGCATTGTAATATGTTGCCGGCGCCATACGTCCGTCGGTATATACTATCAGCGCATCGTCGTCGAGAAGCATACTGGCCATGTCGATGGCCGCCTGCAGATAGCCTCCGCCGTTATCCTCCAGATCGAGCACAAGATCCGTCATGCCCTGCCCCTGCAGCTTCACTATGGCCTCGGCCAGCTCCCTGGCGGTCGTTTCGCCAAACAGTGTGGCCTTGATATATCCCGTATTGTCATCGGCCATGTATGCGGCGTTGACGCTATAGGTGGGTATGTCGTCGCGCTCTATGGTGAAATATATCATTTCGGGCACTCCGCGTCGGCGCGCGCCGATTTTCACCACCGATCCCTTGGGGCCGCGCAGACGCTTCATGACGTCGGCCTGCGGCATCTTCACGCCTGAAATCAATGTGTCGTTGGCTGTCATGATCCTGTCGCCGGCCAGTATGCCCACCTTCTCCGAGGGACCTCCGACCACGGTCTGAATCACCTTTACCGTATCGTCAAGCATATTGAACTGTATGCCTATGCCGCTGAAATTGCCCTGCAGCGGTTCGGTGAGTGCACGTGTGGCCTCCGGATCGGAATAGGTCGAATGCGGATCGAGAGTGTGGAGCATGGCTTTTATGGCCTCGTCGACCACGTGCGGCTCGTTGACCGTATCGACATAGTATCCGCTGATCACCTGAAAGGTGTTCATCAGCTTCTGTATGGGAAGATACTGCGGGCGGGCGTTATCGTTCTTGCCGGCCGATTGGATTGCAGGCACTGCAGCCGCCGGCAAAACGGCCAGACATAGTATCAGCGATAAAATTCTTGATTTCATGAATGTGTATCAGTGTGTATCTGGGTATATATGTTTATCAAACGCGCTCTGCGGTCTATTGGTTTTCGGGCAGAAAGCGGCTTATGTCGCGTCCGTAATGTGCCAGCTCACGGAGAAGCGACGAACTTATGACCGACAGCTCCGGACGTGCGAAGAGCACCACCGTTTCCACCCCCTCTATCATGCCGTTGGCGTCGGCCATCTGCCTTTCGTACTCGTAATCGGCCACAGTGCGCACTCCGCGCACTACAGCCACAGCACCAAGCTCTCTGACCAGATCGGCCGTCATTCCCGAATAGGCGGTCACCTCCACTCCGTCAAGGGAGCCTACCGCCTTGCGTATCGACTCCAGACGCGTTTCGACCATAGCAGCCGTGTCCTTGCTTATGTTGCATCCCACAGCCACCACCACACGGTCAAACAGATTGAGAGCGCGGCGCACAATGTCGAGATGTCCGACCGTAAACGGATTGAACGTACCCGGAAAGACGGCGGTCCTAAGAGATCTGGCTGTCATCCTCGACTACAAGATTTTCGATAATGAAATTCTGCCGCTCGAAGGTGTTCTTGCCCATATAGAAGCGGAGCATCTCTCCGAGTCCGTCCTCTTTGTGGAGCGACACCCGGTCGAGCCTTATGTCAGGCCCGATAAATCCTTCGAATTCCTGCGGAGAGATCTCGCCGAGTCCTTTGAATCGGGTTATCTCGGCGTTGGCGCCAAGTTTCTCGATGGCGGCCACACGCTCCTCGTCGGAATAGCAGTAGTAGGTTTCTTCCTGCATCTTGTCGGCGTTGCGCGAACCGCGCTTGGCGGTCTTCTTGTTGCGCACGCGGAAGAGCGGAGTCTGCAGTATATATACATGTCCACGCTTGACCAGATCGGGAAAAAACTGCAGGAAATAGGTCAGCAGCAACAACCGTATGTGCATGCCGTCGACGTCGGCATCTGTGGCGATGATCACTTTGTTGTAGCGCAGCCCGTCGATGCTTTCCTCTATATTGAGTGCCACTTGAAGCGCGTTGAACTCCTGGTTTTCATAGACCATCTTTTTGGTCTTGCCATAGGTGTTCTTGGGCTTTCCGCGAAGCGAAAACACAGCCTGAGTCTCAACGTTACGGATTTTCGTGATGGATCCGGCCGCCGAATCGCCCTCGGTAATGAAGATCGACGAGGCGAGCTTCTTCTCTTCGTCGCCACGGGTGTCGTTGAGATGACTGCGGCAGTCAAACAGCTTCTTGTTGTAAAGACTTATCTTGCGGCTCTGCTCCCTGGCCTTCTTGGTGACAGTCGACATGCTTTTGCGCTCGCGCTCATTGTCCATGGCCTTGCGTATGATGGCATCGGCAACCTCCTTGTTTCGGTGCAGGAAATTGTCGAGGTCGGTCTTTATGAAATCGCCGATATATTTCGCTATAGTGGGTCCATCTGGAGCTATGTCGCGC
>NZ_PUED01000046.1 GCF_003024925.1 Paramuribaculum intestinale | reverse complement strand
GTTCGAGCGCATCATCAATGACACCGGCTATATCAAACTGCGTCGCCTCTCTGATGATGAGCTGGTAGGCACTGAAAAGGAATCGGGATTGATTGAGAAATATATGTCGCTGACAATGGACGATGTAACCTGTCTGGAAGACATTGACCTCGATGCCAGTCAGATGCGAGTTGGAGACAAGATGCTCTGTCTGCATACGCTGTCCGATACTGATGATCTTCCCGGCAAAGTCTGCACTGATAACCGTTATGAGCGGTTATCGACTGACCGCTCGGATTGCAGATTGAGCTTCGCCTCTCCCGTCGGGTTGCTCTTACCGTGCAACCACATCTATAATCAGTATATCCTGATTGATGACCATGACGAGAATCTGGCGAAGTTCGAGAAAACCGCGAGAAACATGAACTCCCTTTCGCGGTATAGCCGAAGCAATGCTATCAACAAGGAGTGGATTGACCGCTATCTCAACGAGGCACATTCCTACGGACTGACCTCAGTCCGGGCCCACTTCAATGTTATGGCGTGGAGCGATGACACCGAAGAACTGAGGCGCATCAAGAATGATGTCGGGAGCCAGTTGGCAACAATGGGATGTATGCCACGGCACAACACTATTGACTGCCCGACTCTGTTCTGGTCGGCAATGCCCGGAAATGAGGCTGATTTTCCTGCGGAGGAAAGTTTCTATACTTTCATCGAGCCTGCCGCCTGTTTCTTTACTGCCGAAACCAACTACCGCAGCAGCCTGTCTCCCTTCGGGATAAAGATGGTCGATAGACTGACCGGGAAACCGATACACCTTGATATATCGGACGAACCGATGAAAAGAGGTATCACCACCAACCGAAACAAGTTCATTCTCGGCCCGTCCGGTAGCGGTAAGTCATTCTTCACCAACCATCTGGTGCGCCAGTATTATGAACAAAATACACATATTCTGCTGATTGATACCGGTAACTCTTACGAGGGCCTTTGCAATCTGATTCATAATAAGACGCATGGCGAAGACGGTATCTATTACACCTACACAGAGGACAGCCCGATTTCGTTCAATCCTTTCTACACCGATGACGGGGTCTTTGATGTGGAGAAGAAGGATTCTATCAAGACCTTGCTGCTGACACTCTGGAAGTCAGAGGATGACAGAGTGACAAAGACCGAAAGCGGCGAATTAGGCTCGGCGTTGTCTATGTTCCTCGACAAGATGAATAGCGATAAAGACATCGTGCCATGTTTCAACTCCTTCTATGAGTTTATGCGCGACGACTATCGTCAGGAAATGGCACAGCGTCCTATCCCCATCTACAAGCAGGATTTCGACATCGACAACTTCCTGACCACCCTGCGCCAGTATTACCACGGAGGCCGTTTCGACTTCCTGTTGAACTCCAAAGAGAATATCGACCTGTTGAACAAGCGGTTTGTGGTGTTTGAAGTGGATTCGATTAAAGAGAATAAAGAACTTTTCCCGATAGTGACAATCATCATCATGGAGGCTTTCATCAATAAGATGCGACGTCTCAAAGGTATCCGCAAGATGATAATCGTGGAAGAGGCTTGGAAGGCTCTTTCAACCGCTAATATGGCTGAGTATCTGAAATATATGTTTAAGACAGTCCGCAAGTATTTCGGTGAGGCAGTGGTGGTTACGCAGGAGGTTGACGACATCATATCGTCACCGATTGTAAAGGAGACCATCATCAACAACTCCGATTGTAAAATCCTGCTCGATCAGCGCAAGTACATGAACCGCTTCGACCAGATTCAGGAGCTGCTCGGTCTGACCGACAAGGAGAAGTCGCAGATACTCAGTATCAATATGGCTAACAATCCAAATCGCCTATATAAAGAGGTGTGGATTGGTCTCGGCGGTACACAATCCGCTGTCTATGCCACAGAGGTCTCGACCGAGGAATATCTCTGCTATACCACCGAGGAGACAGAAAAAATCAGAGTCCTCGAACTGGCTGAAAAACTTGGAGGTGATACCGAAGCCGCCATTAAACGAATTGCTAACGGATAATATATGTTTGAAGATATTTTAGAATTTCTCGAACCCGTGATGAACGTGTTCGCTGCGGTTGTAATCTTCAGCCTTGGGATTACAATCAGTGTCGGCTGCATAATGCTGGCTTTCAAGGTCTGTGGCCGGTTCAATACTTTTGTCAGAGAGAAGGCTGAAAAGACAATCAATAAGTGGGCCCGTCGCATCGACAATGTTGTCGTGCGCATCGGTGAGCGGATCGGTCATTTCGTCAAGGAGGCTATCGAAAAGTCGAAGACCGGGATTCCTGTTGATATGCGTCCTAAAATGGCAGGTGACTGGTTTTGTCCCGACGTGGCCGATATGACAATCAGCGAACACAACGGCTACTACAAGGTAAAATTCTCCGGTGTCGGCATCCCGGCTGAGATTATTCCACAGGAGTTTATACTCCGGGATATTCAGGGGTGGCTCCATGACGATAACGTCTATTGCGCCGAAGGTCGTGATGTACTGGCTATGGCAATATCGAATGACGGCAATGAAATATTTGTCGCGGATCTGGGCAGGACATTCTATCGGAAGTGTGATATGACACCTACTGAACACGAGATTTTTGATGCAAAGGCATTGGATGAATTCCTCAATGCTAATCAGGCAGTCGAGAATAAGGATATTCTGACCGAGGTCCACGAAGTCGTGGAGGGGATCACCCTGCCTGATGATGTTCGCAAAAGGGTCTGCGAACTGGCATTCAAAGATGTGCCGGCCAATGATGTAGGTTTTAACATCAATGTCATCGAGTGAAAGTACCGCGTGTCTTATGGGTAATAATTGCCGGTCTGTTCATCGGACTGCTTGCCCTGATAACCTTCCCGCTGCTTCTGCTCTATGCCGGAGTAAGAATAATCGGAGGCATGGCCTCCAGAATCTAAATAAATGCGTATGAAAGAATTGAAATTTATCCTCCCTCTCGTTCTGTTCTGCCTGCTCTTCGGAGCGGGCAGAGCAAACGCCCAATGGACGGTGATAGACCCGTCGAACATAGCCCAGTCGATTGTCAACTCTTCAAAATCACTCGTTCAGGAATCAACGACGGCGACAAATATGGTGCGCAATTTTCAGGAGACGGTAAAGATTTACCAGCAGGCGAAGAAATATTACGACGCACTCCAGTCGGTCAACAACCTCGTCCGTGATGCCCGCAAGGTGCAGCAGACAATCCTGATGCTTGGAAACATCTCCGGCTATTATGTCAATAATTTCCAGAAGATGCTGACTGATCCGAATTTCACGTCAAGCGAACTGTCTGCAATTGCATCGGGCTATACCCGGATTCTTGAAGAGGCCGGCGGAGTCCTTAACGACCTGAAACAGGTGGTCAATATCACGACACTCTCGATGACAGACAAAGACCGCATGGATGTTGTGGACGACTGCTACAAGGAGATGAAACGCCTGAAAAGTCTGACGGCGTATTATACCAATAAGAATATCAGTGTGTCATATCTCCGCGCCAAGAAGAAAGCTGATACCCAAAGGGTAATCAATCTTTATGGCGACGGTTCGGAAAAATACTGGTGATGCCCATGCTGTGTGCCATTGATTTTTCCAACCTCCATACCATACTCCGGTCGCTCTATGACGAGATGATGCCGCTTTGTTCCGACATGGCGGGAGTGGCTCAGGGGATTGCCGGATTAGGCGCGCTGTTCTATGTGGCCTACAGGATATGGAGGTCGCTGGCTGCTGCCGAACCGGTGGATGTGTTCCCTCTGCTGCGTCCGTTTGCAATCGGACTGTGCATAATGTTCTTCCCCTCTATCGTTCTCGGCACCATCAACTCTGTCATGTCTCCGATTGTGCAGGGCACAGCCTCGATGCTTGAAGGTCAGACTCTCGATATGCAGAAATATAGGGAGGAAAAAGACAGGCTGGAGTATGAGGCCATGATGAAAGACCCGTCAACGGCTTATCTTGTGGATGACGCTGAGTTTGACCGTCAGATTGACGAGCTTGGAGTTACCGAAATAGGCACCGCCGCCGGAATGTATATCGAGCGCGGAATGTATAAGGTCAAGAAAGCAATCCAAAATTTCTTCCGGGAACTTCTGGAAATGCTCTTTCAGGCGGCGTCTCTGACAATCGACACGATTAGGACTTTCTTTCTCATTGTCCTTGCCATTCTCGGTCCGATTGCCTTTGCCCTGTCGGTATGGGATGGATTCCAGTCAACATTGACCACATGGATTCAACGCTATATCCAGACTTATCTGTGGCTTCCGGTTGCTGATTTGTTCTCCACTTTCCTTGCCAAGATTCAGGTGCTGATGCTTCAGAACGACATATCGGAGCTGACCAACAATCCCAATGTAAATATTGATGGTTCAAATATTTGCTACATCATATTTATGGTGATTGGGATTGTCGGCTACTTCACTATACCGACTGTTTCAGGCTGGATTATACAGGCAGGAGGTGCAGGAAACTATAACCGTGCGGTCAACAATACCACAATGCAGGCCGGCTCTATGGCGGGCAGCATCGCAGGTGGTGTCGCCGGAAATGTCGCCGGCAGGGCAGGCAAACTATTAAAGTAGTATTATGGAACCTTTAGCTCGCGGTGTGAAGACACCGCAATTCAAATCATTAAAGAATATTGAGACCTCTTTCCGTCAGATACGTCTGTTCGGGATTGTGTTCGTGGCGATGTGTGCGGTGGTGGTTTCCGTGGCTCTGATCATGGTTTTCAATTTCGCTGAAAAGCAACGTGAGAAAATCTATGTCCTTGACAATGGCAAGTCCCTGATGCTTGCCTTGTCACAGGATATGGAGCAGAACCGCCCCGCCGAGGCCCGCGAGCATGTGCGTCGCTTTCATGAACTGTTCTTCAACCTTTCCCCCGATAAGTCCGCAATCGAGCACAATATAAACCGTGCCCTGATTCTGAGCGACAAATCGGCATACAACTATTATACCGATTTTTCGGAGAAAGGTTACTATAACCGCATCATTGCGGGGAATATAAACCAAGTGGTGCAGGTTGACAGCGTGGTATGCGATTTCAACAATTACCCCTACACCGCCAAGACCTATGCCAGACAGATGATTATCCGTGAGTCGAATGTTACCCAGCGCACACTGGTGACAACGTGCCGCCTTTCAAATGTGTCGCGCTCTGACGACAATCCCAACGGATTTATCATCGAAGGTTTCAATATCCTTGAGAACAAGGATATAATCACTACTAAACGATAATTATGACGAAAAATAAATCTCCTCTCGCCCGGCTCATTGATTGGGTCTGGCGGGAGCCAAAAGGGAGAGTCGGCGCAAAACTGAAACAGATCTGCGACGATATGCCCCACAAGCAAAGGCTGATGGTTGTGACCGTACTGCTCTCGGCTTTCGTGCTGATTGCCTTCTTCGTGTTCGGTCATGCCTGCTACAAAATCGGAGCAAAGAGGGCTTTATTCGAGTATGAGGTGGAACACCTTTATAATCTCGATTTACCGGAGCACTCTGTAAAAGATACCGTTTGCTCACTCGAAAAATTTTATATCCCAACAGATTCTGCCTATGACGATACAGGAGTGGAAAGCGAAGATTAACTCATACTTCCAGCCCAAGACTACTGCGGAGCGTCAGAAGATGATGAAATATCTCGTGGTGTTCCCTGCCGCTATCCTTTCAGGTGTGGTAATTCTGTGGCTGCTGTATTCCAGTCTGAACAAGGAAGATACCAAGACGGGCAATGCTTTCAATACCGAGATACCGGCCGGTGAAAGCGAGAAGATAGGCACAAAGGTTCAGGAATACGAGGCAGCTGATGCAGCCAAGAAAAAACAGGCACGGATTGATGTTGTCGGGTCACTTGACACAATCGCGACTTCTTCACCTCTCGATACTGTTGCTGAATCATCAGCCATTGAGAGTTCTGTTTCGCAGTATCAGCAGGTACAGGCTTCTATTCAGGATTTCTATGTGCCTGACTATAGCCAGACTGAGCAAGTGGCGGAATTACAGGCCCGGATTGAGGAACTGGAGGCTCAGAACGCGATGGTCACACAACAGGCACAGCAGCCGGACGAGATGGAAATGCTTGAACGTTCATATCAGCTTGCCGCCCAATATATGGGCAACGGCAATGGCGGGAACTATCCGCCTCCCCGGCAATCCGAGGAAAAAGGCAAACGGAATGTGCAGCCGGTGACTCAGGTAAATCGCAGTGTGGTTTCTTCGCTCAGTGCGTCATCTGACCGTGGCTTCAACACCTCTGTCGGAAGGAAAACCTCTGTTGCCAAGAATACTATCGCGGCTGTTGTGGCAAACGACCAGAGTGTGATTAACGGACAGTCGGTTAAACTCCGGCTTACCGAACCGATGTGGGTCGGCAATGCCCTGATACCCCGGAACACTCCTCTTGTCGGAGTGGCGAGATTACAGGGCGAGAGACTGGAGGTTGCCATTACATCAATTGAGGCAAACGGCTCTGTGTATGAGGTGGACTTAACGGTCTATGATTCCGACGGTCAGGAGGGTATCAATATCCCTAATTCTATGGAGTCTGACGCACTGCACGAGATTGGAGCCAATATGGGATCAACTATGGGCAGTTCTATAAATCTGACCACGAATACCGGTGCGCAGATTGCCTCAGATGTCGGTCGAGGACTTATCAACGGAGTCAGTCAGTATCTCAACAAGAAACTGCGTACTGTTAAAGTCCACCTTAAAGCCGGGTATCGGGTGATGATTCACCAGCCCGAAGATGTCTAATATAATTTACTAATAATGAGAATAAAGACTATTATACTATCCGCTATCGCTGTTCTCGGCATGGCAACCCCGGTCTTCGCGAAATCGAAGACAACAGTCAATAACACCGATAATAACGTGTCGCCTGACACTGAAAAGGTAGCTGAACATGACTTGAGCGTGTACGGCTCCAGCTACACCGACGGCGACAAGTTCGACGGTCTGACCCGAAAGGTGGGTTTTGACCGCATGATCCCGCCTCACGCGCTGGAGGTCTGCTACCATAAAACCACGCATATTATCTTCCCTGCGGAGATAATTTATGTGGACCTCGGCAACGAGAACCTTGTGGCAGGTCTCGCTGATGGAGCGAAGAACGTACTTCGCGTTAAATCAGCGTTTAAGCGTTTCAAAACTGAAACAAATCTGTCGGTGATTACCGATGATGGCTCTTACTATGTTTTCAACGTCAAATTTGCGAAAGAGCCTCTGCTACTGAGCATTGAGATGACCGACTTTCTCCATGACGGCGAGGCTGTCAACCGTCCGAACAACGCTCAGGAGATATACCTCGAAAAGTTGGGTAGCGAGTCGCCGATGCTTGTCAAGCTGATTATGAAGAGTATATACAAGCAGAACAAGCGCGAAATCAAGCATATCGGTTCAAAGCGTTTCGGGGTGCAGTTCCTGTTGAAATCCATCTACACCAATAATGGGCTTCTTTATTTCCACACGGAACTGAAAAACACATCCAACATTCCTTTCGATGTCGATTTTGTCAGCTTCAAGATTGTGGATAAGAAGGTAATCAAGCGTACCGCAATGCAGGAGCAGGTAATTGAACCGCTCCGCGCCCAGAACTATGTGACTGTGGTACACGGCAAAACCTCAGAAAGAACGGTGTTCGCTCTGGAAAAATTCACCATCCCCGACGACAAGCAGCTCGTTATCGAGATTGCCGAAAAGGAAGGCGGCAGACACCAGTCTTTCGTGGTCGAGAATGAGGATATTGTGAGAGCCAACGTAATTGACGAATTAAGCATACAGTAACCATGAGAAAAGCGATAATGATAATCGCTGCCATGCTCACCCTCTTCGGAGGGCGGGCAATGGCCCAGCGATGCCTCCCCGGAATGTCAGCGGTAGAAATCAAGGCTGACATGGCAGACGGTTTTTATACCGGCAACTCCCGCAACTGCGGTTACTCTTTCGGTGTGTTCTATTCCGTTTATAAGGGTCGTGCCAATACTTGGAGCTTCGGCGGCGAGTATCTCCAGACCTACAAGCCCTACGGCGCGAAAGGTCGTATCCCGGTGGCGCAGTTTACAGGCGAGGTCGGCTACAATCTCCATCTGTTGAGCGACTACTCGCAGACCTTCCACATCTACGGTGGCGTGTCGGCACTCGGTGGCTACGAAACAGTGAACTGGGGGAAGTCGGTTTTATCCGACGGTTCGACGCTTCATGACGGCGACAACTTTATCTATGGCGGTGCGCTGACGCTCTCTGCGGATTTCTACCTGTCAGACAAAATTGCCCTGACCGCAAATGTAAAGGAGCGTTTCACCTTCGGTAGCGATGTGCAGATATTCCATACCCAGTATGGTATCGGTGTCAAATTCATAATCGAGTAATGGCTATGAGATACACTGAAAAAGACATCCGCAATATTCCTCTTACGGAATTTATGGCGGCTCTCGGAGAGAAGCCTGTCAAGTCCTTCGAGGATATGAAACTGTATTATGCACCGCAACGCGACGACACTGAGCCGATGCTGGTGGTCGATACCAATACAAACCGTTGGTATGACCATGCAACTGACCAGAGCGGAGACATCATCGACCTTGCCGCCTTGAAAATGAATCCGACGCTCTATATGGACCCGCGTGACTTCATATTGAAATATATGAATGAGTATGAGCAAGGCAAGGAACTTTCGATAATGGCGCGTTGCCCGCAGCCTCCGACGGTTGTAGGCATTGATATAAAGAAGGTGAAGCTCATAGACTTTATGAAGGCTCTCGGTCAGGAACACCCGGTTGCTGCCGATGGCAATCTGAGGATTTACAATGCTCCATACGATGCCAATCCCGGTCCGACAATGGTAATCAACACCGAAACAAATCTCTGGCGAGATACAAAGTCCGGTGCATACGGCAGTATCTATGACCTCGCTTATGAACTGACAGGCTCGTGCAATATGTCGGAACTGAACCGATATATAGCCTCAGAAATGGCGGTTTTGGAGAAGTCCAAAGATAAGGAACAGAATACAGAACCGTCCAAGCAGGAACCTGACAAACCCCAACGGAAGATTCGCCTATGAACATCGACGACATCAGGAAAATCTCGCTTGTCGAGTTTCTCAATCAGTTGGGATATCAGCCTACCGGACGCGACAGCAAAGGTCTGTGGTTTTACGCCCCGTATCGCAGTGAGAGAAAACCGTCGTTCCATGTCAATCCTAACCGTCAGGTTTGGTTTGACTTCGGAACGGGCGCGGGTGGCGATATCTTCTCGCTTGCCAGAGAAATGTCCGGAGAAACGGACTTTTTGAGGCAAGCCGATTACATCGCGGAGAAGATGCGCCTCCCGGTCGCTAAACCTTATAAGCCAACGCCGTTTGTCGAAGAACCGACTTTTGAAAATGTCGAAGTGTCGCGTCTGGAGTCTCACGTGTTGCTGCGCTATCTCGCCGACAGAGGCATACCTAAGGAGATAGCCCAACGATACTGTGTACAGGTTGACTATGAACTTCATGGCAAGCGGTATTATGCCGTCGGCTTCCCCAATAACGCCAATGGATTAGAGCTGAGGAATCCCTTCTTTAAAGGGTCTTATCCGCCAAAGCATATAACCCATATTGCCAATGACAATGCCCGGTGTAATGTGTTTGAAGGCTTCATTGACTTCCTTTCAGCGGAACGCCTCGGCTATAATGAAGGTCTCGACACTATCGTGCTCAACTCGGTCGCCAATCTTCAAAAGGCGATTACTCCACTCGGTGATTACACTGTAATCCAATGCTATCTTGACAATGACACCGCCGGTCGTGCGGCACTTGCCAGACTCCAAAGAGAGTTCGGTGATAAGGTCATGGACAAGTCGGCACTCTACCCAAACCACAAGGATTTGAACGACTATCTCATGTCGCTCTATCCGACAAAATCAAATAAAGTAAAACTCTGAATAATATGAATCTGATTCTTGATAAAATATGCAACTTCCGCGTCACTGCCGCCCGTTTCTTCGGATTCTGGGCAATACTCTTCACCCTCGTTCTCGCTCTGACCTCTTGCTCCGACGACCTCGATGTGCAGCAGTCCTATCCCTTTTCGGTGGAGGTGATGCCATACGCTGACAAAATTGCCAAAGGGCAGACCGTCGAACTGCGCTTCGAGATAAAGCCCGAAGGCAACTACACCAACACCCTCTATACCATCCGCTACTTCCAATACGATGGTGAAGGTTTGCTCAAACTTGTTGACGGTCCTGTGCTGGTCAATAACGACCGTATTCTGCTCGAAAGCAAGACCTTCCGCCTCAATTACACCGCAAAATCAGACCAGCAGCATCGCTTTTTAGTTGTGGTCGAGGACAATTTCAATTCTACCCCGTGGGAACAGACATTTGAGTTCAACGGCAATGACAGTGGCGACGATGATGACGGTAAAACTACCGGAATAATCAGTCCTGTCAATCCCGGATCAATAACACCGATTGCCCGATGAAAAAATTTCTGATGTTCTTTATGGCGTTGCTGACCCTTGTGACGGCAACGCCGACCGCAAATGCAAAGCGGTCGATTATGGAGCTTCCGCTATTTGAGCGGGCGGTGCTGATTATAAAAAAATTTGAAACGCTTCATAAGCCAAAGCACTGGCCGACGATATGCTATGGTCATGTCGTTCAGCGTGGAGAACATTTCACACGCCGGCAATACAGTGAAAGCGAGGCTGATGCTCTTCTTCGTCGTGACTATGCCAAGTTCTGTGAGTTGTATAAAGAATATGGTCGTGACAAATATATTCTTGCGGCTCTCGCTTATAACATTGGGCCCGGAGCCGTCAATAAAAGCAGCGTTCTGAAAAAGTTAAAACGGGGTGACCGTAATATCTTCAAGGCCTATACCTCCCACTGTCATTACAAAGGCAAGTGGCACTCCGGGCTTCACAAAAGGCGGCTTACTGAACTTGCCGTTTTATACGTCCCCTAAAAATCTACAGCGATGCCATTCTATCAAATGGAATAGCATCGCTGTATTGTACTTTTTATCAATCCCAATCATTTAATGATTCGATATATCTATCAACATCAAGTATCCGGACATACTTTTTGCGATTCTCCAAACAGGATTGACAATTACAATTTTCAGATTGTGATTGGATATGAACTGTTTCTATTTCCGGACTATCCTTTTCGATTTCTCCTTCCATGATTATTTTGCTACTTCTTCCTTAAAAGAATTGGCGGGTTTGAAAGCTGGGATATTGTGAGCCGGAATAATTATGGTAGTGTTCTTGCTGATGTTGCGAGCTGTTTTCTCTGCACGGGTCTTGACGATGAAAGAGCCGAAGCCTCGGAGATACACGTTCTCACCGTGTGCGAGACTGTCCTTCACTACGGTCATGAACTGTTCGATTACGGTAACAACCGCAGCCTTCTCGATGCCGGTTGTTTTTGCGATTTCAGTCGCTATTTCTGCTTTAGTCATAAATGTTTTCTGTTTGAGTGTTGAAGATTTAGATTACAAAATTACGAATTTTTTCACAGTCGTCTGAGCATTTTGTCGGAAGTATGTGCTTGGCATATCGAATGTTTAGGGACTGTTTAACACAAAAGTAAAATAAACACGTTATGTCAGCATACTTCCCACACTCCCACATCCTCCTGGGATCTGCAATAATATTTGCAAGAACATCACGAGTAAGTGCGGCGAATGTGGCTTCAATAAGGGTGGTTTACATCGGCCTTGATTAAGGCCCGACGATACTGATACTATTTGAGTTTGTACCTGAGCAGATGTCCGCAGTTGTCGGCCACCTCTTCTATTATCCTGTGGCATACTGTTTTCGGCAGTTTTATTTTGGTGCCGACTGCTATGAAATCCGAGATTGTAGGATACCCTGTGCCGTTGACAGATGTGGCGTGTTCGCCGTTGTAGCCTTCCGTGCATAGTGTAAGGTCGTATGCCGGGGCTATGTGCCATCGCCATTTGCCCGAAGAGTCCCGGCGAACGATGAAACTGAAATTCTTGCAGTGGTCATCCTTGTTGTCCGTTAGATAGTTGAACACCATGCGCCGGAACATCTCCTCGACATCTTTCGGATTCTGTGTCAGAAAACCTGTCAATGCAAGCAGATTGCTGTAGTCAAGAATCGGATTGCCGAGTGATATGCAGAGCAGTCCGCCGGCTGTGGCGGTATGCAGTCTTTCTCCGGATTGCGTCAGGTCGAAACGGCGAGAGGCAAAATATTTGCCATTGACCAGTTTGAAATCAGGAACCGTTATTCCGCACTTTCGAGCTGTCTCGTTGTAGATATATTCCTGCTCACCGATATTCTTTGGATCGTATGTGTGCCGGAACTTCACAAGCCAGTGACCGTCACTGTCCGAAAACACCGCCTTCGGTCTTGCGCCGCCACTGTTGCCGCTGTTGAACAGCAGGAGTTCCGCATCATCGTCCTGCCGTTCCCGAAGCACCTCCAGAGCCTTTTGCTGGAGCATATCGAAATCATCGGTTTCCTCTCCTGTCACAATACTTGACACAGGCGCGTATGTCAGCGCACCCATGCCACCACTGCCGACAATGCTCAGTCTGTCAAGTGCTGACAAGTCGGAATCATTGATACCTTCTCGTTGCAGAGCCTTGTGGAGCAGATAACGTCCGTAACCATCCGGGAGGCTGTCCTCGAAAATTCCAAAATCACCGTTGAACGGTGTCGGTTTGGCTATGAACATACCCGGTTTCAACGGCAACTCCAGCGGAGAGATGCTGAAACCGTCGGCAAGCCATTCCCTGTCGTATTCAAAGACGCAGAGACGGTTGTCGGGTGTAAGCGACATCGTACCTACATTGCGGTCGTGGTATCTTACGGAAAGTCGGTCAATCTTCTTCATCGGCGCGGGTTTTACGGTTGTATGCTTTTTTCTTGCCGGTATTCTTGCGTATCTGCGAGAGTTCCTCCATGGTGGAATATTTGGGAGCGGCGAAAATGTCTCGCACTTCTTGCAGATAATCCATGGAGATAGCAAGGAGTATCAGATTCTTCAGAGATATGAGTCCTTTCTGCTCGAAGCGTGTTATGTTGGCGAGAGCCACGCCTGATTTCTCAGCCACGGTCTCCCGTGTCAAGCCACGCTCCACACGCCTCTTGCGGAAGTCATCCGCCAACTTGCGGGCCACATCGTCCGCATCAGGCAGCATAAAACTATCCAATACTAATAACATATTATCTGAATTATTCATATGCACGTAATTACGGATTAAATATTATCAATTACAAAGATAGTGATTATTCCTGATACGGGCAAGCCTATATGGGCATATTTCAGTTGTAGGACATACAAATCCGAGGATAAATCGTTAATTTTGTGTATGGCAAAGAAGAAGCGACAAGGACATTACTGCCGGATATGCGGTGAATATAAAGCCAATGAGAAATTCAGTGGCAAGGGTCACGCACAGCATATCTGCAAGGCGTGCATGTCAAAGAAAAATAAAGGGATTGAGATCGACTCTGAAATTCCGGTTGTTGACGAAGATTATGATGATGAATTGTTCGGAGACATGGAATATGATATGTTCAATCCCGACATTGACATCATGCCTCCCGCAGAACCAGAACATAAGAGATACGACAAACTCAACACGGAGGAAAAGGCTGCGCTGAAAGAACTATGGGCTGAAATAGTAATCCGATATTGGGAGGATGAACGACTTATCCCATTCGGTGAGCCTTACTCAAAAATCAAGAAAGAGCTTCTGGCGATTTTTGCTGAACATGGAGAAATAGCCTTGAAGGATGACAATAACCTCAAAGTCTTTCTTCACGATACAATGATAGTCACCATCAATAAAGTTCTGAAAAGGAATGCGAGCATATAGTAGAGAAGTTTTTAAGCATAAATACAGCCCAAACGCCGCCTTTTGGCGGCCGAAATTTTTTGGCAAAATGAAGGTGACAGAGGTCTTATACTCCGCCACCTTCATTGCTGATATGGCACTGGCTATGCTCTCTTTCTCTCTGCTATCATTTTCTTGTTGGCGTTGATGATACCTGCTATCTGCTGGGTGTACTCACATATTTCATTGGCGAAGGCTCGGCATTGGATTATGTGGTAGTCGTCAAGCGAAATTTCTATGGTGGCTATCTGCTTGTTTCCGATGTAGGCGGTAAGGGTCAATGTATCCTCTTTAAGGTAATATTTGGCAGTACCGCAACAGATAGATTGTTTATCTCCGATTTTATAGTAATCATCGATGGTGTCGATTGAGTGGATTTCAATCTCTCCGTCAGTCATTTCCATTCCGAAGTAGCGGGATTTGAGTTCCTCGAACTTGGCTTTGTCCTTGATGGCTTGCTGACGTTCTTTCTCTCTCTGCTCCTTGATGCGCTGGCGATTGACCTTAGCCACATATATGTCGTGGACTACTTTGAGGTCATTGGGTGCTATCAGCGAGGGAGAATTGAGGTTTCTGCCCATACGCTCCAACATCTTGATGTAGTCAAACCACATCTGCGGGTCTTTGACCCTGTAGCCGTTGCGCTTGGCTATCTTAATGGTATTCCAATACTTGTCAATGTCTGACTTATTGGCTGGTCTTGCACAAAGGTATCGTAACAATCCTATCTCGTTGGCTTTCATCAGTGTCTCGGCTTTTGGGTTGGTCAGTAACTCTTGGAACATAGTCACGGGGTGGATACGGTGGACTGAGTTCTTGAACCCGTTGCGCTTTATGGTATCAGTGACCTTGATGCGTGGATATACCCATTGGTCTGAAACGTACATATAGGCGTCTCCATCGTTTCTGATTTCAAGTGGTGCGCTGAATGCAAAGGTATCAACATAGCAACCGAGAGTACGAGGGATAGCGACAATGGTCTTATTGCCTTTGGGGTCAATGAAATACTGCCCGATTTCAAGGTAGGCAGGTTTCACCTTCATACCCTTGCGCATTTCAACTATCATCAGGAACATTCTGACTACCTGATAGTCCTCAATAGTCGTGATGATGTTGAAATAGGACTTTTCGCGGATAACACGCTCTTTGGTGTCCTTGAATTCTATCTGAGAGCCAAATTCG